>CAYNHD010000495.1:0-2617 GCA_964396775.1 uncultured Thermoflexus sp.
TGCGGGGGAAGGGCCGGGGATGGGGGTAAAGATACCTCTCAAACGGCCTCTGAGTCGTACCCGCCTGTCCGCGCTTGGACTCCACCGGATAGATTTTTGCCGCTTCTGAACACGTTTTTATGGGTTAAGGTGATATGATGTTACTTAAGAGGAGGAACGTCAGATCGTTGGCACGAACCCGCGAGGGGCAAACACACTCAGGGAGGGAAACTTCATGCAACGAAAGCGCGTTTTGTCTGTACTCTGGTGCGCGGTCTTCGCCGTCTCGCTGCTCAGCGGGGCCGGCTTTGGCCGCGCCCAGACCGGCGTGACGGTGACGCTCACCCCGGCGGAAGTCGGCGTGGCGGAGACGGCGGTCATCGAGGGGCGCATCGCCTGCCCCGCCGGAAGCTGCGCCGCCTTCGCCGTGACCATCCGCTTCGACCGCGCCGTAGCCCGCGTGTGGACGGCCCGCGTCGGCCCGTACCTGGGCGAGGGGGCGCTGGAGCGCGAGGTGCTGGTGGACAACGCCGCCGGAGTCGTGCGCCTGTCCTACACCGCGCAGGGAGCGCCCGCCGCCACAGGCGATGTGCTCTTCACGCTGGAAGTGGGCGGGCTGATCCCCGGCGAAGCGGCCTTCGCCATCGAGACGCTGGACATCACCGACGCGAACGGGGCGCTGCTCGCCTCCAGCGGGCAGGGCACGACCGTCACCGTCTTCGAGACGGGCAAGATCGCCTTCTTCTCGCCGCCGGACAATCGCTGGGAGGTGGCCTTCACCTCCGAGCGCGACGGCAACCCAGAGATTTACGTCATCAATGCCGACGGCACCAATCCCCGCCGCCTGACCACCAACGAGGCCCTGGACGGCGCGCCGGACTGGTCGCCGGACGGGGCGCGCATCGCCTTCCACACGGCGCGCGACGGCAACCTGGAAATCTACGTGATGAATGCGGACGGCAGCGGCGCGCAACGCCTGACCGACAACGCGGCCCCCGACTCCGAGCCGGACTGGTCGCCGGATGGGACGCACATCGCCTTCGTGTCGGAGCGCGACGGCAACGAAGAACTTTACGTCATGAACGCCGACGGGAGCAACGTGCAGCGCCTGACCGATAACCCAGGCGTTGACACGCAGCCGGCCTGGTCGCCGGATGGCAGAACCATCGCTTTCTCCTCCATGCGCGATGGCGTGGCCGAGATTCATCTCATGAACGCCGACGGCAGCGACGTGCGCCGTATCACCAACCTGTTTGGCGCGAACGGCTGGTATCCGGCCTATTCCCCGAACGGCCTGCTGATGACCTTCCAGACCGAGCGCGACCGTCAGGCGGACATCTACCGCATGACCAACGAGGGTGCCGAGGCGCTGCGTATGACCGAGCAGAGCGACCGCCTGGGCAGCATGGACTGGTCGCTGGACGGGGGTTGGATCGCTTTCATGTCCGGGCGCAGTGGCTACGCCAACCTGTATGTGATGGACCGCGACGCGCAGCACACCTTCCGCCTGACCGACGAGACCAACGAGAACTACGCCCCCGACTGGCGGCCCGTCTTCGAGCCGCTGCCGGCGACGTGCCTGGTGCGCACCGAGTTCGAGCGGTTCGCGCGGATGCGCGTGGGGCCGGGCGAGAATCGCGGCGTCTTCGACTGGCTGCCCGCCAGGCAGGACTTCACTGTGATCGGGCAGGCGCTCGACGAGCAGGGCAAGACCTGGTGGCAGCTTGACAAGGACGAGATTCCCGGCAGTGAGTTCGCGGCGTCGCTGTGGGTGGCCGAAGAAGAAGTAGACGAGATCGGCAACTGCCTCAACATCCCACCGGGCGAGATTCCGCCGATCATCCCCGGCGGCCCGCCGCCTGTGATCGTCACGCCTGGGGGCGGCTGGGGGCCGTGCGGCTCGTGCGACACGTGCGGAGGCCCGGCCAGCGAGTGCGTGCTCGCGCCTGACGGCGCGTGCCTGTGGGACCCGGCGACGTGCGCGCCGCCGACCACTGGGGAGTGCTATACGCTGACCACGCAGGTAATCCTGGGCATCAGGTGCGGAGACGCCAGCATCGAGTTTGGGCAGAGTCCTAACTGCGATGGACAGTGGTTGCCGGGGAGTTCTGTGACGCTGACGGTTCCTCCATATTCGTCAGGGCAATGCAGATTTGTGGGATGGTCTGGTTCGTGCCCTGGTGCGTCTGGCTCTTCTACCACCATCACGGTGACAATGAGCTACAGTTGCACGGCGATCGCTACGTACAATTGACCTTCCCCCGATTTCTCGGGCACCAGAAATGTCGTAGACTGGAGGAATCAGGAGGGAGCAATGGACAAGCGATATCGGATGTACACGCAAGAGTTCAAGCTGGAAGCGCTAGAGTTGCTGAAGCACAGTGGCAAGAGCGCAGCGCAGCTGGAGCGGGAGCTGGGGATCACCAAAGGGCTGCTACTGAAGTGGCGCGACCGGTACCAGGTGCGGCGGGAGGGGGGTGAAGCGAGCCTGGCACCGAGTGACCTGGCGGTGGCGCAGGGGGAGGTGCGCCACCTGCGGCGGCAGCTGGCGATTACCGAGCAGGAGCGCGACATCCTAAAAAAAGCGGTGAGCATCTTCAGTCGTCTCGAGGGCTGAAGCATGCATTCATCGCCGCGC
>CAYNHD010000496.1:0-2616 GCA_964396775.1 uncultured Thermoflexus sp.
TACCTCACCCCCGCTCGGCGCTGGCGCGCCTCGCCCCCCTCTCCGGTGACAGAGAGGGGGAAAGGCCGAGCGTAGCGAGGCCATGGGGTGAGGTAAACCAGGGCGCAGCAGAGCAGCGCCCCTGCCCGGCAAGGTTCGCACGCACCCCCTGCTCGCCGCTTGTGCGCTGTGCGCGCTGATGGTAAACTGCGAACACACTATCGCTGTGGGATCAGGTCCAGGGAGGGATGGCGTATGCCGATCAAAAGCCGTCGCGCGGGGTGGGTGGCGCTGGCGCTGCTGCTGTCGCTGGCCCTGACGGGTTGCTACCAATCGTTGGGCGGCAGCCTGGAGCCGACGCAGGTGGGCGGGATGGGCATCGAGCAGCAGAGGGACAGCACGCCGCTGCCCCAGCCGACCTTCACCCCCCTGGAAGGCGCTCCCACTGAGGAACTACTCACCGCTGAACCCTCCGGGCCGCCCACGCTCACCCCGTTCCCCACGCTTGGCCTGCCCACCGACATACCCGCGCCGACCGACACGCTCATCGCCCAGCCGACGGATGTCCTGGGCAGTCCGGCGGAGGGGCAGGGCGGGGTGGTCGTCCCGTCGGAGACGGCGGTGATGGCGGTGGCGGTGATCATCACGGCGACGCCGCTCCCCCCATCCGAGACACCCAGCCCAACCAGAACCGACACACCGCTGCCCACTGCGACGCGCGTGCCGTCCACCGACACACCAGCGCCGACGCTGTCGCCGACACAGCTGCCGACGTTTGGGGCGACCCTGACCTTCACACCGGTGCCGTTCATGCCCTTCGCGGCTACAGCGACCTATACGCCCTACTACACATCATTCAGGCCGGTCGAGGCGGTGCCGCTGGCCGAGTCTGCGGCGGGCACGACGGGAACGGGCGCTGCCGCGCCGGTCGTCCTGCCCACGCAGGCACCGGCGGCCTTGCCGACGCAGCCGGTGGCCGTGGCGCAGGTGCCCACCGAAACGCCCGCCGAGGCTCAACCACTCGGTGAGGTCGCTCTCCAGGCGACGCTGACCGGCGGGCAGATGACCGCGACGCAGATGGTCTACGAGGCAACGGCAACTGCTGCCGCGACATTAGGCGTTGCGCCGCCAGAACCCTTGCCGGGCGTGACGGGGCCGGGCGTGATCTATGTGACGGCGACACCGCCCATTGCGGGCCAGCAGGTGATCTACGTGACGGCGACGCCGGCGCTGGCGGGCGGCGTCTGTGGCGAGCACTTCGTCCTGCCGGGCGAAACGCTCTCGCGTCTGGCGTTGCAGTACGGTGTGACCGTCAATCAGTTCGCCCAGGCCAACAACATCGTCAACCCCGATCTGATCCGGGCGGGCGATACGCTGCTTGTGCCGTGCGTGGTGCCGGCCACGGCTACGCCGCCCGCCACGCCATTCGTCCCGGATGGGCAGGGCGGTCGTCAGGGCGTTTACACCGTCCAGCCGGGCGACAATATCTACCGCATCTCGCTCCAATTCGGCGTGACGATGGCCGAGTTGATGGCCGTCAACGGCATCTTGCCAGCGCAGATGAACTTCATCACGGTTGGGCAGCAATTGATCATCCCTGCATCCGCCACGCTGCCCACGCCCACAGTGGCCCCAGGGACAGGCGGCGGGCCGGTCTATATCGTCATCACGGCGACGCCCACGCCGATTGGTTTCGCGGGCTAGTGGGGCGCGTTTTGTCAGCGGGGGAGCGACTCGCCACGCCGGGCCGCTCCCCTTTTGCGTGCGGGAGCATGGTACGTATGCAGGAGATCACGGTGGCCTCGGAACCGGCGTACCTGGGCCGGCTGGTCAAGGTCTACGTCGAGACGGTGCAACTGCCGGACGGCACGCAGGCGGTGCGCGAGATCGTGCGGCACCCTGGCGCGGTGGCGATGGTCCCGCTGCTGCCGGACAGCGACGTGCTGCTCGTGCGCCAGTACCGTCACGCGGCGGGCGACCTGCTGCTGGAGATTCCGGCGGGGACGCTGGAGCCGGGCGAAGACCCAGAGCGGGCCGCCGCGCGCGAGTTGCAGGAGGAGATTGGATATTCTCCGGGCAAGCTGGAGCGGCTGACCGGTGAATATACCGCACCCGGCTACACGACCGAACTCATTCACATCTACCTGGCGACTGAGCTGGTCGAGTCGCGGCTGGTCGGGGACGCGGACGAGTTCCTGGAAGTGGTGCGGCTGCCGCTGGCCGAGGCGCTGCGCCGGGCCGAGCGGGGCGACCTGCCCGACGGCAAGACGCTGATCGGGTTGCTGCTGGCAGCCCGCCGCCTGGGGCTGTAGGGGGCGTATGGCCATACGCCCCTACGAAGGCATCTTGCCAGCAGTATCCTATCCTGGGGCAAAGGATCAGCGAGGGGACACAGAGGGCGCAGACGGAGCCAGACTTCCGAAGTTTGCGAAAACTTCGGAAGTCTCTTTCTCCGCGTCTCGGTGGTTCAGCACTCTTGGTCCCAACGCGACCTGCACCCCGCGCGTAGGGTCCACGAACAGCCTGTCGCCAGGGGGAGTTCAGGAATGCTCGCTGGACGCCTCCCCCCCAATCCCCCCTCTAGCGAAGCTAGAGGGGGGACGATCTGGCAAGCCGCTCTCCCCTTCCCCTGGCTTT
>CAYNHD010000497.1:0-2606 GCA_964396775.1 uncultured Thermoflexus sp.
GGGACGATCTGGCGGGCGGCTCTCCCCTTCCCCTAGCTCGGCTGGGGGAAGGGGCTGGGGGATAGGGGCGTTCCAACAACCCGTTTGTGAACCCGCATCGTCCCGCACGCCCAACTGATAACTGACAACTGACTACTGACAACCACAAACTCACGACTCAACGGCAGCGGATCATGGGTTCCTCCACACAGCGAGCGAAAGAATCGGCGCAGGCGCGCGGGCTGAAGCCGGGTACGTTCGCCTACCGGCTGCGCGTGTTCCTCGACCTGGTGCGCTTCGAGCACACCGTCTTCGCCCTGCCTTTCGCTTACATCGGCATGGTGCTGGCTACGAACGGGCTGCCCACCCTGTGGCAACTCGTCTGGGTGACAGTGGCCATGGCCGCCGCGCGCACGCTGGCCTTCGCCGTCAACCGGCTGGCCGACCGCGCCTACGACGCGGTTAACCCGCGCACGCGCAACCGGCCCACCGTCACGGGAGCCATTGAGGCGGGCACAGTGACGCGCTACGCGGCGGTGTCGCTGGGTGTGCTGCTGATCGCGGCGGCGTTGCTCGATCCGCTGGCATTCAAGCTGGCCCCGGTCGCCGTGCTGTTCCTGGTCGGCTACAGCTTCACCAAACGCTTCACTGTGCTGGCGCACTGGGTGCTCGGCTTCACCGACGCGCTGGCCGTCGGCGGCGGGTGGATCGCCGTGCGCGGCTCGTTCTTCGCGCCAGAAGACCTGCCCGCCTGGTTGTTGATCAGCGCGGTAACCTTCTGGATCGCCGGCTTCGACCTGATCTACGCCTGCCAGGATGTCGAGCACGACCGCCAGGAGGGGCTGCATGCCTGGCCCGCCCGCTACGGCATCGCCAGCGCGCTGCGGCTGTCGCGACTGAATCACGCTGCATTCCTGGGCTTTCTGGCCCTGGCGGGGCTGGCGCTGGCGCTGTCCTGGCCGTACTACGCGGCGGCGCTGATCACCGCGCTGCTGCTGGTCTACGAGCACCGCCTCGTCTCGCCGGACGACCTCAGCCGGGTGAACGTGGCTTTCTTCAACATGAACTCGTACATCGCGCTGACGCTGCTGGCCGGGGCGCTCGGCGCGGTGGTGGTGTAGTGGTTGGTTTTTGGTGATTGGTTTTTGGTTTTTGGTTTTTGGTTCTTGGTGATTGGGGAAGGCTGTGACGCTCACCGTACATTTGAGAGTTTTTGGTTCTTGGTGATTGGTTCTTGGTGAAGGCGGTTCGATGGTGGGGGTGTGCTCTACCAACAACCAATAACCAACAACCAATAACCAATAACCCCATCATTTGAAAGGGGCGTAGCCATGCCAGCAGAACCGATCACCCTGCTCGAAGGCAAGCGGATCATCCTCGGCGTGACGGGCAGCATCGCCGTCTACAAGGCGGCGGACCTGGCCAGCAAGCTCGCCCAGGCCGGGGCGCTGGTGGACGTGATCATGACCGAGGCGGCGCAGCGGTTCGTCGCGCCGCTCACCTTCCAGTCGGTCACCGGGCGCGCCGTCTACACGACGATGTGGGCCACCGCCGACGATGCCCTGCCAACGCACATCGCTCACGTGGGGCTGGGCGAGGGCGCCGATCTGCTGGTCATCGCGCCGATCACCGCGCAGACCATCGCCCGGCTGGCGCACGGCCTGGCCGACGATCTGCTGGCAGTGACGGCCCTGGCCGCGCGCTGCCCCCTGCTGGTCGCCCCGGCGATGGACGGCGGCATGTACGCCCACCCCGCCACGCAGGACAACCTGGCGACGCTGCGCGCGCGCGGCGTGATGGTCGTTGAGCCGGACGAAGGGCGCTTCGCCTCCGGGCTGGTGGGCAAGGGCCGCCTGCCGGAGACGCCTGTCCTGCTCGGCCATATCCGGCGGGCGTTGGGGTGGCACGGGCCGTTGGAGGGGCGGCGCGTCGTGGTGACCGCTGGCGGCACGCGCGAGCCGCTCGACCTGGTGCGCGTGCTGGCCAACCGCTCCAGCGGCAAGCAGGGCTACGCGCTGGCCCAGGCCGCGCTCGACGCGGGCGCGGACGTGACGCTGATCAGCACGATGGGCGAGCTACCGGTTCCGGTCGGCGCGGCGCTGCTGCGCGTGGAGACCGCCGCGCAGATGCGCGATGCCGTGCTGGGCGCAGTGGCGGGGGCGGATGCGCTGCTCATGGCGGCGGCGGTCGCCGACTACCGCCCGGCCCAGGTCGCCGCGCAGAAGATCAAGAAGTCCGGCGACGCGAGCGAAGAACTGGCCCTGCCCCTTGTCCGCACGGCGGACATCCTGCAGGATGTGCGCGCGGCGCGCGAGGCGAGCGGCTGGCCGCGCGTGGTCGTCGGGTTCGCTGCCGAGAGCGAAGACGTGCTGCGCAACGCCGAGGCCAAGCTGCGCGCCAAAGGACTAGACCTGATCGCCGCCAACGACATCACCGCGCCCGACGCTGGGTTCGGTGCTGACACCAACCGCGTCACCCTGCTCGACCGCGACGGCGGGCAACAGGCGTTGGGGCTGCTGAGCAAGGCCCGCGTCGCCGAAGCGGTGATCGCGCGGGTAGCGGAGTTGCTCGCCGGGCAAGACGAGGGGTAGGGCCGGGCAAGGGCCGCAGCGCACAGCCTGTCAGGG
>CAYNHD010000498.1:0-2602 GCA_964396775.1 uncultured Thermoflexus sp.
CCTCCCCCTGGCCCCCACCCCGGCCAAGCCACGGATGGGGAAACGCCCCAACCAGCGGTAAAAGTCCCCCTAACAAGCTCGGCTGGAAAGGGAGATTGAGGGGGTGAGGCTAAGGAGCGCGAGCAAATCGCCGGGCGGTCTTGCCCACTTCCCTTCCCCCATTTCTCGCCTATGACGGTTGACGAATCCTCTCCCCTATGCTACACTGCTCTGCCACAGATCACCGTCCTCATCCACAGGTAGCAACTCGAAAGGATATGGCCATCAGCGCAGGGGACTATCGGATAAACGAGCGTATTCGCGCGCGGGAAGTCCGTCTGATCACGGACAGCAACGAGAATCTCGGCGTGGTGTCTTTGCAGCGGGCGCTGGAATTAGCGTCGGAGCGCGGGCTAGACCTCGTTGAAGTGGCGCCCACCGCTGATCCGCCGGTCTGCAAGATCATGGACTTCGGCAAGTTCCAGTATGAGCGCGCCAAGAAAGAGCGCGAGGCGCGCAAACAGCAGAAACAGATCGAAGTCAAGGAAATCCGGCTGCGCCCCAAGACGGACGACCATCACCGCCAGTTCAAGGTACGTGACGCACGTCGCTGGCTGGCCGAGGGCATGAAGGTCAAGGTGCGTATTCGCTTCCGGGGGCGCGAGATCACCTACCCGGAGATTGCGCGCGAGATGCTGGACGAGGTGGCCGAAGACCTGAAGGACATCGCCGTGGTCGAGCAAGAGCCGAATATGGAAGGGCGCACGATGTTGATGGTGCTCGCCCCGGCGACGGACAAGAAGAAGTGATGAGGATCGCCTGCGCGTGACGGTGCTCGGTCACGCTGCTACACGCTGCCATCACGCTGTGAGTTGTGCGCCGCACTTCTGTGCGGTGCCAGCATGTTTATAGGGAGTTCCGGTCGTGGCAAAGACGAAGCAGAAGAAGTACAAGATCAAGACCTACAAGGCCGCTGCCAAGCGTTTCAAGGTCACCGCGACGGGCAAGGTCATGCGCACGAAGGGTGGCAAGAGCCACCTGCGCCGCCGCAAATCTGCGCGCACGAAGCGCGCCCTGGCCCGTATGCACGAAGTGGTCGCCACCGCCGACGCCAAGCGCGTCAAGCGGCTGGCCCCCTACCTGAGCAAGTACAAGCAGAATCCGCCGGCCTAGCGCCCGTCTTTCGCAGACGCACCGGGCCGGAACCTGACAGCAAGGAGCATTCAGCATGACTCGTGTGAAGGGCGGTTTTGTCACACGCCGCCGCCATAAGAAAATCCTGAAGATGACCAAGGGGCAGTGGGGCACCAAGCACCGCCTCTTCCGCCGCGCCAACGAAGCGATGATGAAGAGCGAGTGGTACGCCTACCGCGACCGCCGCAACCGTCGCCGCGACCTGCGCCGCCTGTGGATTGCGCGTATCAACGCGGCTGCTCGCCTCAACGGGCTGTCCTATAGCCGTCTGATGCACGGCCTCAAGCAGGCCAATGTCGAGCTGGATCGCAAGATTCTGGCCGACCTCGCCGTGCGCGACGGCAACACGTTCGCTTCCCTGGTTGAGCTGGCCAAGCGGGCCTAGCTCGCCCTACGGTGTCTGCCTTGAGCAAAACCGGCGGCTCCACCGAGCCGAGACGCCGGTTTTTTGCGTTATGGGGCCGGATTACTTCTGGGTCGGGCGCACGCCGCCCGCCGGAGTCATGCCATGTCACTGATCAGCAGCCCCAGCAATGAGCGCGTCAAACGGGTGCGTCTGCTCCAACGCCAGGCGCGCACCCGCCGCAAGGAGCGCCGGCTCGTGCTGGAAGGCGTGCGCCTGATCCGTGACGCAGTGCAGGCGGGCATACTGCCAGAGTACGTGCTGCACGCGCCCGAACTCGACGCGCCCGCGCAGGAACTGGTGGCGGCGCTGCGCGAGGTTGGCGTCCCCTGTCTGGCGGTGATCGAGCCGCTGCTGCGCGACCTGGCCGAGACCGAGACGCCGCAGGGCGTGCTCGGCGTCTTCCCCTGGCCAACGCTACCGATGCCCGCCGCACCCACCCTGGTGCTCGTCGCCGATGGCTGGCGCGATCCCGGCAACCTGGGGACTGCGATCCGCTCGGCGGCGGCGGCTGGCGCTGATGCCATCGTGCTGACGCCTGGCACGGTAGACCCCTTCAACAGCAAAGCCCTGCGCGCGGGCATGGGCGGGCATTTCCGCGTGCCGCTCGTCTGGCACCGCTGGGACGCGCTGCCAACGGCCTTCCCCGGCCTGCGTATCGCCGTTGCTGAGGCGGCAGGTGAGGCGCGCTACGACCAGGTGGACTGGACGCAGCCCTCGCTGATCGTCGTGGGCGGCGAAGCGCACGGCCCGCGCGACCTCGCCCGCGACCTGCCCCACCTTTCCGTCTCCATCCCGATGGCGCGCGGCGCGGAGTCGCTCAACGCAGCGGTTGCCGCCAGCGTGCTGCTCTTCGAAGCGCAGCGCCAGCGGCGGGCGGCGGTGAGGTAAAGGGCCGCGCGCCTGGCCTGGCGCGTGGGGTCCACGAACAATCTGTTGCCAGGGGAAGTCATGACTGCTTGGTGATCGCCTCCCCCCTCCAGCCGAGCTAGAGGGGGGACGATCTGACAGGCAATTCTCCCCTTC
>CAYNHD010000499.1:0-2593 GCA_964396775.1 uncultured Thermoflexus sp.
TGAGCGCCATTGCCGAGGAGCTTCTGTGACTGGAGCATTCGGCGCGCCGGACGAGCACGGCGAGGGCGCACCGCCCGGCCCCCGGCGGCCCATGCAGCCGCGCGACCGGCGTCGCCCGCGCACCGGACACTTGCCGCAGGCTATCCCCAAGGTCTCCGGCGACTGGGACCCGGAATGGGACGACGGCGAAGGCGGCCCGCGCAGCCGCCGCCAGGACCTCGATCCCGTCCTGGGCTACATCCTGGCAATGGCGCTGAGCGTGGGGCTGACGCCCATCCCGGCCAACACGCGCTATGTGGTGCTGTGGGGCGTGATGGCGGCGATGGGCGGCATGGCTTTTCTGCTAGGCAGCGGCATCCGCCTGAAGGTGACCGATCCTGGCGACCTGCTGTGGGGGATCGGGCTGGGACTGTTTACCGGCGGGGCGCTGATGCTGGCCGGACCGGACACGCTGGCGACGGCGGCGGAGCGTCTCTTTGGCGCGGGCGACCCGCAGAACCCATTGCTGGACTCATGGGTCTTTCAAGCAACGGCTTTCGTCATGCCGGTGGCGGAGTCGCTGTTCTTTCGCGGGGCGATGCAGCGCGTCCACTCGATCCCGGTTGTGGCGGTGCTGGCCAGCCTGTGGTCTATGCTGATGTTCTTCCCGAACCTGGGCCTGGGCGACGCGCCGGTGGTCGGCGTGCTGTTCGGCTCGGCGATCATCCTGCTCAACTTCCTCTACGGCTACGTGCACTGGCGGCACGGGCTGGCCGCGAGCTTCTTCTGCCAGATCACCGCCGGCACGCTGCTGCTGCTGGTGCCGCGCCTGCTGGTGTGAAGGGGGCAGGGGAGCGCCGTCAGGGTGCGCTCCGCTCCCAGATGCGCAGCCGTTCCAGGCGGCAGGTGGTGGGCACGCTCTTCGCGTAACAGAAGAAAGCCAGCGATCCCCCGTTGAAGGTGCGGTCGTTGAACGAGGCGACCGGCTCCCCGTTGATGCCAAGCGTAATATCGCCAGAGGATGACACCTCGACAGATAGCGTATTGGTGGCCGCGCCAGGGCGGATGGCCGGATGCGGCTGCCAGTCCTGAATCTCCAGGCGGTTGTCGTTGCGCAGGATGACGGCCACGCGGTAGCGGCCATCGTTGGCGATGCCGAAGTAGAGGAAATTGTAGTCGTCCTGGTAGTTGAACCAGATACCGTAGCGTGCGTCCTGGGCGTCCGCCTCCACCAGCGTGACCTCGGCCTCGGCCCGGTAATCGGTGAAGCGGGCGTCCTCGATGGACCCCCACGACAGCGCATACTCGCGCTGCACGATGTCGGTGAGGCGAATCTCGTAAGCGCCGTCGGTCAGCGCGTTGGTGAAGGTGCTGTCCTGGCCTTCGTACCAGCGCAGGCTGCTCTGCCCGCCAGCGAAAGTCTCGTCGTAGGTGAGCGTATAGGCCCCGCTCAGCGCATCCGGCAACGGCGTGGGGATCAGCGCCGCCTCGTCGGCGGAGACGTACTGCGCCGTGTAGACGACGTTCAGCCCGCCGTCGGGCGAGCGGTGCGAGGTGAGGGCGGTGTCCCAGCTTTCGTCTGCCTGGAACGTAACCATGCTCTGCCCTACCACGTCTATGCTGCCGAACCACTCGTACAGCGCGCCCTCGGAGGCGCTGACGATGGCTGCCAGGGGATCGTCGAGCGTGTCGCCCTGCGTCATCCAGCGGTGGAAGCCGATGCCCAGGCTGGCAACCAGTGCCTCTAGTCCGTACTGCTCGGCGGTCTGGTAGTCGCGGTTGTTCACGGCCAGTACCCACAGGCTGGCCCGCGAAGACGTGTCGTCCAGGCTGATCTCCAGCGGCCACGCGCTGAGATCGAACTGCTCGGCGGCGTCCCCGGAGCGGTTGGCGGGGAACAACAGGTATGAGTAGGTGCCGTCCGGGTCGGCGAGCACGAGGAATAGCTGAACGTTGCCGTCTGAGGGCGGGTCGGCCAGGGTGACGGCGGGCACGGTCACGCGCAGCCGCGCCGCGCCAGCGGTGACGCCATTGACCTGAAACACGTCGCTGGACGGCGTGGCGTGGGGCGTCAATTCGGGCGCGGGCGTCGAACTTTCCGGCGGGCTGCTCTGGCAGGCGCTCAACAGCCAGGCCAGGCACATGGCTACCAGGCAGACCGCAAGCGCACGGTGTGTCGTTAGCGTCCTCAGCGTGATCCTCCGCATGGTGACGGGCCTACATGTGCTTCCGCGCGAAATAGCCGTGAATCCAGCGCAGCGCCTCCAGCGAGGTCTGTGGCTGGCGGCGTCCGGCTTCTAGCTGGCGATTGATGCCGCTGTCCGTCAGGGTGCGCTCGCCGGCCCCTCTGACCATCACCCGGATGACCTGGGCCAGATGCAGGCACTCATCGGCCAGAACTCCGTGCAACTGCCGCTTCTGGTAGAGCGAGAGCAGCTCCCATTGGCTGCCCAACTCGGCGGCCAGGGCTTGCGGCCCGCAAGCTGGCATGTCCGGCGGCTCGAAGGCGGCGACGAGATCCTCCAACAGGCGGCGCGCGGCAGTGGTCTGGCGCAGCAGGATGGCCGCCGAGCGCGAGCCGAAGAGATGGCCCATCTCGGCGCGCTGCAATTCG
>CAYNHD010000500.1:0-2588 GCA_964396775.1 uncultured Thermoflexus sp.
GGCGGGGAGGGACTACAGGGTGGGGTCAGGGTGTTACACGTGCCCGCGTGCTGGACGCTACGCCTGGCGTGCGAAGGTCATAACACGCGCTGCCCGGCCCCGGATCGTCGTTTGGACGCCGGGGATGCGCTGTCTTACGGGGAGTAACAAACGAGTCTGGCGAACAGGTGTGCGAGTCAATGGCCCCATTGGGGGTCAGGACTCCCAAATCGGGCCGCCATTTTCTAACCTTAAATTTTCAAATTGGGGGAATTGTTTTAAGGTGGGAAAAGCGATTCTTTTCCCACAATTCCCAAAAAGGCCAGACTTTGGGCCGATTCCGGGGGAGTCCCCCCAGATGTTGTGATTACAGGCCTTGCGAGTCGCCATCTGACTCTTTTCGGGGCGTTTTGGGGCAGACAGACCCCGACTCGACTCCAGAGAATCTTAAAAATACGGATTCTTTAAGGTTGGAAGCGCGATTCTGATTGTGCGCCCTGGGGGTCTTTGCTAGAATGGGGGTCACTCCAAGTGCAAGGGGGGGCCTTGCCCTGAAGGCCGGAGCACCATCGTCCGGCGGGCCTCTCAACCGCGACAGCGGTTTCTTTCGACCGGTTTGAGCAACCCCATAACGCTTTACGACGCGGGCCAGTGCGATCCGTGAATGCTGCCCCGTGCCAAGAGACTGTTGTTACAAGACTATCAGGCGACGGCACCAAGACGATTGAGGCGAGTTTCGATGCTGACTCCTAAAGATGCCTGGCAGGCAACACTCAGCCAGCTTCAGATCCAGCTCAACCGCGCCACATTCGACACCTGGCTGAAGGGTTCTGAGCTTGCCGCCTATGACAATGGCGAGTTCACCATCCGCGTGCGCCACGCCTACGCCAAAGACTGGCTGGAGAAGCATCTCCACGCCGATATTGTCCTGGCGCTCAGTAGCATCTTCCAGCGCGAGGTGACCGTCCGCTTTGTGGTGAACCTGCCGCCGCGCCCCAGCCAGCCCAACGGCAGCGCCCCGCTGTTCGCGAGCGTCGAGGCCGAACTCCCCGCTCAGGCGGAGGCGTCCGGCCCTGCACAAAAAGAGGTCAGCGCGGCACCGGAGGCCCCAGCGCCAGCCACCACCACCGTGCAGACTTCTACCCCGGCTGCTCCGCCAGAGACTGCGCCGGCCCCCGCCAAGAGCTACGCCGAGTGGGACCCGCGTGTTACCGAGATCAAGCGCACCCCCAGCACGCCAGCCAGCGCCCCGCCGCCAGACTCGCCGTTCAACCGCCTTTTCACCTTCGAGCGGTTCGCCACCGGGTCGAGTAACCAGTTCGCCTTCGCCGCCGCCAAAGCGGTGGCCACCGCACCGGGCGAAAGCTACAACCCGCTGGTTATCTACGGCGGCGTCGGGCTGGGCAAGACGCACCTGCTGCACGCCATCGGGCACGCGGCCCTGGCCGCCGGCAAGCAGGCGCTGGTCATCACTGGCGAGGAGTTCACCAACGCCCTGGTCGCCGCCATCAAAACGCACACCACCGACGCGCTGCGCGAGCGTTACCGCAGCGTGGACGTGCTGCTGCTCGACGATATTCAATTCCTGGCGGGCAAGACCAGCAGCGAAGAAGAGTTCCTGCACACATTCAACACGTTGTTCAGCCTGGGCAAGCAGATCGTCGTGACCTGCAACCAGCATCCGCGCCAGCTTGCCACGCTCGACGACCGCCTCCGCTCGCGGCTGGCCGGGGGCCTGCTGGCCGACATCCAGGCACCAGAGACAGATACGCGCCTGGCCATCCTCACCGCCAAGTCAACGGCGCGCGGCACTGCGCTGCCTGTCGAAGTCGCCAGCGTCCTGGCCCAGCAGCCGATTGAGAACGTGCGCGAACTCGAAGGGCTGCTGACCCAGTTGCTGGCCAGGGCGACCCTCACCAGCCAGCCGCTCAGCGTGGCGCTGGCCGAGCAGGTGATCAGCCGCCATACTCCCTCTCCCATTGCGCGCCGCACCACGAACATCAGCGACGTGCTGCAGGCGACAGCCACCTATCACCAGCTTTCACTGGACGACCTGCTGAGCAAGCGCCGCACCAAAGAGGTCGTCCGCGCGCGGCAGATCGCCATGTACCTGGCCCGCGAGGAAACGGACGCCTCGCTGCCGGAGATCGGCGCGGCCATCGGCGGGCGCAACCACAGCACGGTGCTCTACGGCTACCAGAAGATCGCCAAGAGCGTCGAGGCCGACGCCGCGCTGCGCCGCGAGGTGAGCGAGATTCGCCGCCAGCTTACGCTGTTGCCCAGGGCCTGACTCCTCTCCGTATCCCAAGATGCCTGCGCGCCGGCCAGGGGCCGGCGTTTTCGTGTCCGTTGAAGGCCCGTTTCCCTCTACGGGATGCGCACGGGCGTTATCAACAGGTCCCGCACACTGGCTTGTTTTAACATGATCGTATCCCACCCCAAATATGGCGGTGACTGGTGCGGGTTCTATCCCCTATATGTGGGAATTTGCCCGACACTGCCTCTTCATTGCCCCGCCGAGATTCCCCGCCTGTGCAAAGCGTGCCCAGGTTATCAACGCCCTGTTGATAGCCGATCCAGAGGTGCAGAGGCCCTTCCATATCTGGGGG
>CAYNHD010000501.1:0-2586 GCA_964396775.1 uncultured Thermoflexus sp.
GCCCGCGCCGCGCGCCAGCGGCGTGACCAGCGTGCGCTCGCCCATCTGCCCGACCGTCACGCGCACAAAATCATCATCGCCCGTCGGCGAGGTGAGTTTGCGGGTGAGAATCCCCCGGATGCGTTCCTGGTGTGGCGCGGACTGCCCGGCCCAGGCATAGAGCAGCGGCCTGATGAAGATGTCGCCGGTCAGCGCCGCCGAGACCGGGTAGCCCGGCACGCCCATCACCGGCACGTCGTGGACCATGCCCATGATCACAGGGTGCCCAGGCCGCACAGCGACGCCGTGCACCAGCAACGTCCCTGCCTCGCGCACGGCCCGCGCCGTGAAGTCGCGCGATCCGGCGGACGAACCGGCCAGCACCAGCACCAGATCGTGGCTGGCAGTTGCCTCGATGATGGCCTGCCTGATCGCGTCCAGGTCGTCGGGCAGCGCCGCCCAGCGGGTGAACTCGCCCCAGGCAGCCCGCACCTGCGCGCCGAGCACGATGCTGTTGTACTCGATCACGTCGCCCGGCTGCGGCGAGTCCGTCGGCGCGACCAGTTCGGTGCCCGTCGGCAGGATGGCTACCCGCGCCCGCCGCCGCACCAGGACATCCGTGTGGCCGCAGCCAGCGATGGCCCCCAGGTCGTGCGGGCGCAGGACGTGATTGGCGGGCAGCACCAGTTCGGTCGCCACCATGTCTTCGCCCATCATGCGCACGTGCTGCCAGGGCACAACCGGCGCGCGAATCTCGATCTCCTCGCCCCCCACCGGCTGCGTGTGCTCGATCATGATCACGGCGTTGCAGGCGGCGGGCAGCGGCGCGCCCGTGTTGACCGGCGCGGCCTGCTCCGGCACGCGCAGGCGCACGGGGCGCGTCTCCGTCGCGCCGCGCGTATCCCCCGCGCGCACGGCGTAGCCGTCCATCGCCGCCGCGTGGTAGTGCGGCGAGCTGATCCGCGCCCAGACCGGCCCGGCAGTCACCCGGCCCAGCGCGTCGTCGAGCGCCACCCGCTCGCCGGGCAATGGCTCCCACTTACCCGCTGCCTCCAGGGCAGCGCGCAGCCGCGCCTGCGCCTCGTTCAGCGGAATGTCCTCCAGGTAGATGTTGCGCTCGTCGTCTCTGCGCTCTACGTCCGCCATCAGAACAGCACCACCTCTCCCCACGCGCCCTGGCGCAGCCCGGTCACGTTCATCGGCACGCGCAGCAGCCCGCTCGCCCCCACCAGGGTGAAGATCAGGTTGCTCTTGCCGAACACCGGCTCGGCCCAGGGTTCGCCTTCGCGCTCAACCAGCCGCACCGGGACGTAATCCTCGCGCCCGGCAGCGGAGGGCACATTGGCGCTCACGCGGGCCGGCACCCGTCGCTGCGCCGGAGCCTGCGCGCCCATCAGCCCGGCGATGGCCGGGACGCCGAACAGCGTGAACATGACCATCGCCGAGACGGGATTGCCCGGCAGCCCGATCACCGGCTTACCCTCCACCACGGCCAGGATGGTCGGCTTGCCCGGTCGCGCGGCCACGCCGTGCACCAGCACGCCCGGCGCGCCCAGCCGGTTGAACGTCTCCGCCGTCAGGTCGCGCGCGCTGACACTGCTGCCCGCTGTGACCACCAGCATGTCCGCAGCGGGCAGCGCCGCTTCCAGCGCCGCCAGGAGCGCCCCCGGTGCGTCGGAGACGAGCGGGTTGCGCTGCGTCTGCGCTCCCGCGCGCTGGCAGAGCGCCTGAATCGTCCCGCTGTTGATGTCGCGAATCTGGCCGGGGCGCGGCGCAGGCACATCGGGCGGCACCAACTCGTCGCCGGTCGAGAACAGGCTGACCAGCGGTCGCTTGCGCACCGGCAGATCGGCGGCCATGCCCAGCGCCAGCAGCGCGCCGATGTCCTGCGGCTGGATGGTGTGCCCGACGGGCAGGATCAGCGCGCCTTGTGCCACATCCTCGCCCACTTCCAGCACGTTCTCGCCCGGCGCGACGGGCCTGAGCACCTCGATGGTGCGCTCGTCGAAGCGTTGCGTGTGCTCGACCATCACCACCGCGTCCGCGCCCGGCGGCAGCATCCCGCCGGTGTGAATGAGCACAGCGCCCGTTGGCGGCACAGCGTCGCGCGCCTCGTGGCCCATCAACACTTCGCCCACCACAGTGAGATAGGCCGGCAGCGAGTCCGACGCGCCGAACGTGTCGGCAGCGCGCACCGCGAATCCGTCCACCGTCGCGCGGCGGAAGGCGGGCAGCGCCTCCGGGCTGTGCAGTGCCTCCGCCGTGACGCGCCCCAACGCTTCGTAGGCGGACCCGTGCTCAGCGCCCGTCCGGTGCGTGACGTGCCCCCACCACAGGGCGAGCGCCTCGTCGGGCGGCTTGACCTCGAAGAATTCCGGCATGGGCTAACCTTTCCGGCGAGCATGCGCCCGCTGCGCTCCCTCAGGCGGCAGCGGGCGGCCTGGTACCCAACACCAAGAGCATAGCGCAACAGAAGCGGCGCTGCACGCGCAACGCCGCCCCGCCCTCGTTCGTCTTCTCTACGCAGGTATCGTCGTGCTCTAGAGCGTGTAATGCACTTTCAACCCCTATCCCCCGGCCCCTTTCCCCGCAAGCAGGGAAAGGGGA
>CAYNHD010000502.1:0-2572 GCA_964396775.1 uncultured Thermoflexus sp.
ACCATCGAACAGCCACTGGTGGACTTCCGCCAACATGCACTAGTCCTGGGCCAGGCACAGCAGCGCCCCTACTGCCTGAAGGGGGGGCGCATGCGCTCCTGGGCCAATGTTGCAATCCCGCTAGTGATTTGCCATACTACATCAGGGTCTTTGCGCCTGGCAGGATGCCGCTGCCAGCGATGCTACAAGAAATGACAGGCAGAGTTCGTGAGCCTGGAGGCGAGAGCGCCCGCTCTGATGATCCATGCTGCGGGTTTATGTCGCCTCATTGCAGGGACAGTGTGCGATAGGCTGAGACTACCCGCCAGGCTCTCGATCCATGATGCCGGTTGAGGCTCGCTATATGGCATATGGCACGCTGCAACGCGACACGTTAGTTCCCTCCGTCTCAGGCGTCATCGAGCGACCGCGACTCCTGGAACTGCTCGCCCGCGCGCGCCAACATAAGCTGACCCTTGTCTGCGCGCCGCCCGGCTATGGCAAGACCACGCTCGTCGCCCAGTTCGCCGCCCAGATTCCAGACGCCATCGCCTGGCATACGCTCGAAGAGCGCGAGCGCGACCTGCCTAATCTTTTCCAGCGCGCGCTGCAAATCCTGGACGCCGTTGCGCCAGGGATGGCGCGGCTGGCTCCCTTGCCCGGCATGACGCCCGCTGAAATGGCGGCACTGGTCGCTGATTTCCTGCGCGAGAACACAGCAGGGCACACCCTCTACATCCTCGACGACATCCAGATCATCTCCGAGTCGCCGGCCGTTGAGTACTGGATGCAGGTGTTGCTCGAACGCCTGCCGTCCAACTGCCACCTGATCCTGATCGGGCGCGTGCTGCCCAACCTGCCACTGACCGAACTCATCGCGCGCGGCGAGGTGTTGGCGCTGGGCCAGGAACAGCTTCGCTTCACCCCCGCAGAAATTTACGAGATGGCTCAGTCCACGCCAGGCAGCAGCGTGCACACCCTGGCCGAAGCCGAAGACCTGGCGGCGCACCTGGAAGGGTGGCCGGCAGGCACCGTCCTGGCGCTGCACCCGCTGCCCGCCGACCTGGAACAGGCCATCCTCAAAGGCGGAAAAGGCCCCGAAGCCCTCTTCGACTCGCTGGCCGCGTCCATGCTGGAAGCTCAGCCGCCCGGCCTGCGCGACTTTCTGCTCGCCTCCTCCACGCTGTTGCGCATGACGCCGGAGTTGTGTTCGTCCGTGCTCCAACTGCCTGACAGCGCCGAGTGGCTGGCCGAGATACAGAGCCGCAACCTCTTCATCTCCAAGATGGCCGGCGGGCTGATCTATCACCGCCTCTTCCGCAACTTCCTGCAGCGCCAGCTCAAACAGGACGACCCCAACCTGTTCCTGACCCTGCACGCGCGGGCGGCGCGCTGGTTTGAAGAGCGCAACCAGGTGGACTGGGGCTTCGAGCACTACATGGCCGCCGGTCTGATCGAGCGGGCAGCCAAGATTTCGGATCGCGTCGCCAACATGTACTTCGCCCAGGGCAAGGTCGAGACGCTGCTCAAGTGGCGCGCCCAGTTGGGGCAGATCGGCATCTTCGCGCCGGGGCTGCTCTATAACTGCGCGCGCGTGCACACCGATCGCTACAACTACGAGGAAGCCGAGCAGTCGCTCAACGAGGCCGAGCGCGGCTTCGCCGAGGCGGGCGACGAGACCGGCCACACCTACATCCAACTTCAGCGCGCCTTCATCAAGCTCCAGCGCGGCGACTTTCAGACCGCCGTCTCCGAAGCGCGCCAGTTGGCCTCGTATGTCGCCGAGCAGCCCGACCTGCAAGGGCGCGCGCTCAAGATTCTGGGCGTGGCTCACCTGCGCCTGGGCGAGCTAACGGCGGCGGTGGAATATTTGCAGCAGGCGCTCGACCTGCACCGTCAGGACGGCGACGCCTACGCCCTGGCCAACGCCCTGCAAGATCTCAGCGTGGCCTACTCGCGCCTGGGCCGGCTCGGCGATGCCAGCGCGTGCCTGCAAGAGGTCGTCGCGCTGCGACGCTCGCTGGGCAGCGCCGGCGCGTTGGCCGCCGCGCTGAACAACCTGGGGCACTACTACTATCGCGGCGGCGACTACGAGCGGGCCTGGACGACCTACCAGGACGGGCTGAGCATCCTGGCTCGCGTGCCCAACCGCCGCGTGGAGAGCGCCCTGCTGTGGAGCATGGGCGAGCTACGCCGCGACCAGGGCAGCTTCGAGGAATCGCTCAAGCTGCACAACCGCGCGCTGGAACTGATCGGCCTCAGCGACCCCTGGCTGCGCAGCGCCGTCCTGGTGAGTTGCGCCACGCTCCAGCGTTGGTCTGGCAAACCACACGAAGCCGAGTCGCTGGCCGAGAAGGCGCTGCTGCTGGCCGAGAAACACGAATTGGCGTTGGAACGGGTGACGGCGGAGGCGGCGCTGTGGGCGGCGCGCATTGCGCTGGGGCAGGCTGCTACCGCCCGCGAGCAGTTGGAAGCGCTGATCGCCAAGCTGCGCGAGCAGGGCGCGCGCTCCGAGTTGGTGTGGGCCTACGCGCTGCTGGCTTCGGCGGCGGTGAATTGCTCCGACCTGGCCGCCGCCGAGGAAGTCTTGCAG
>CAYNHD010000503.1:0-2561 GCA_964396775.1 uncultured Thermoflexus sp.
CTGCACCGGCCAAGTCAATGTAGTTGCCGAACGCCCCGGCGACGATCACCCGGTCAATGGCGCTCTCCTCTAGCCCGGCCCGCTCGACAAGCAGCTTGATCCCGGCGCGGATGGCCCCTTTCGCAAGCTGCACCTCGTTCACGTCCGAGCGGCTGATGACCACCGCGCGCCCGTGCCCCGTCTGGCGGGCGGGGACGATCTCATACCACGTGGTGTGTCCCCTGCCGCGCACGTTGGGATGCCCGGCGACCATCCGCCCCGTCTCGGTGACGATGCCGGCGGCGCGCAGGGCGTGCACCGCGTCGAGGATGCCAGAGCCGCACAGCCCGACCGGTTTGGCGTGGTTGATGGTCAGCCAGGCCAGCGCGCCGTCCTTCCAGGCCAGGCGCTCGATGGCGCCGTCGGCGGCGCGCATCCCGTCGCGGATGTGCGCGCCCTCGAAGGCCGGGCCGGACGCTGTAGAGCAGCTCCACAGCTTGCCGTGCGCGTTGAGCGTGACCTCGGTGTTGGTGCCGATGTCCAGGCTGAGCGTGACGCCGGGCTGCTCGGCGGTCTCCGTCGCCAGCAGCATGGCCACGTGGTCTCCGCCGACGAAACCGGCGACGTTGGGCGGCAGGTAGACGCAGGCCCCCGCTGCCACGTCCAGGCCCAGGGCGCGGGCCGGCGTGACTATGGCCGACGATACCGCCGGGACGTAGGGCGCGGAGCCTAGCTGCTCGACCGGCAGGCCGAGCAGCAGATGGTGCATGGCCGTGTTGCCGACCGTCACCACGTCCACCACGCGGCGCGGCGAGACGCCCGCCTGGGCGCAGACCTCGCGCAGCAGGTCATTGAGGCCGCCGATGATCGCCTTTTGCAGCCTGGACAGCCCGTCCGGGTCGCGCACGCACAGCGTCAGGCGGGCCATCACGTCCTCGCCGTAGGCGATCTGCGGGTTAGTCGCCCCGGCGATGCCCACCGTCGCGCCGGTCAGCAGGTCCACCAGGTAGGCGGCCAGGCCGGTCGTGCCCACGTCCACGGCGAAGCCGAATGGCGTGGCCTCCGGCGGCAGGAAGCGCACCACGTCGCGCCCCAGGGCGACCATGCGCGTCCGCCAGCCGTGCCCGCGCAGCGTGCCCGGCAGCCCGGCCAGCACCGGCGCGGAGACGCGCCACTCGCCCGCCGGCAGGCCGCGCACCCGCTCCCAGTCGCCGCGCAGATCGTCCACCGAGGGCGGGCCGGCGCTCAGATCGTAGGTCTGGATGGCCGGGGCGACCGCCAGGGGAATCTCCTCGCCCTCGACCTGGCTGCGCTGGGCGGCGCTCAGCGAATCCGGCGGCACGTCCACGACGATCAAGGCATCGCCCACGATCTCCGTCTGGCAGGCCAGGCGCAGCCCGCTCGCCAGGTCAGCCTCGGAGAGCATCTCCTTCTCGACGGCGTTGAGCGGAGTGACTGCGCCCTTTAGCACGCGCACGCGGCAGTCGCCGCAGACGCCCACGCCGCCGCACACCGCCGACAGCGCCACGCCCGCATCCTGGGCTGCTTCGAGCAGGGTATGGCCGGGCCGCACCTCGATGCGCCGCCCGATCGGCTGGAAGGCGACCTCAGTCATGGCTCCCATCCACCGGGCGCGCGGCAATCAGTTCCGTCTCGTCGCCGGATTGCTGGATGGTGTGGCCGGGCGGCACGACCAGAAATTCGTTCTCCGCCCAGTCACCGGTGAGCAGCATCCGCAGCATCCGCCGGTCGCCCGGCATACGCTCGAACGTCCAGCCGCGCCGCGCCGCCTGGTCGCGGGCCAGTTGCTCGAAGGCGGCCCCGTCGCCGCTGCCCATCTCGATGTACACGGCGCGCTCGTAGTGTTTGCCCCACTCGCCGAGCACCTCCATCAGGTAATCGGCGTTGTCCTGGCCGTACTTGGCAACGTATTCCTCATAAACCTCGTCCATCACGCCGATCTGCGTCGCCCCCAGCCCGGCGTTGGAGCCTGGCTCGTTGCGCTCCATGTAGTCCAGGCTGTACCAGTAGGTGCCGGGGTGCGCCTGGAACTCCTCCAGGTAACGCTGGTGCGAGCCGAGGTAGAGGGCGATGCAGTCGTGCGTGCGCGGGATGACCAGCGGCGTGTGCCGCGCCACCAAACCCAGCGTCGAGGTGCCGCACATGCCGTAAGCGAGCAGGATCGCGTCGCACTCACCCGGCTGGATGGCGTCAATCTGCTCCTGGAGCGTTTCGCGCAGCTTCTTGGGCGTGTTGTGCAGCCCCTGGCGGTAGAGGCGCACCGACACAGTGTGCGGCGCTTCGGCGGCGATGGCGTAGATGCTGCGGGCCAGGGCCTCGCAGGTGAGGGCGATGTAGTGGTTCACGGTGCTCTGCTCCGGCGTCTCTCACGGCTAGGCAATCCTGTCCATTGTACCGTACTTTCGCCGTGTGGGGACGTGGTAGATTGTCACAAGGGCGGGCGGAGGCTGGCAGGGATTCGCTGAACGCGACGGCATTCACCTCACCCCCAGCCCCGCTGCGCTCGGCCTGCCCCCTCTCCGCCGGCGGAGAGGGGGTGGCGAGGCGCGTTCGCGCCGAGC
>CAYNHD010000504.1:0-2558 GCA_964396775.1 uncultured Thermoflexus sp.
CCCCTAAATCCCCCTCTCCAGCCGAGCTAGAGAGGGGGACTTTGACCGCCAGATGCGGCGTTTTCCCCCTCTCTGGCTTGGCCGGGGAGGGGGCCAGGGGGCGGGGCGTTTGTAGTGCGCGCCATTGTCGCTCCGGCGGGGTGGTATGCTGCCAGGGAGCGCGAGCACATGAACAAGACTTCCGAAGTCGTGTGGGACTTCGGAAGTCTGTCTTTGAGAGCATATCACGCGCGGCGCAGCAGTTCTGCTACTCGCTCGCCCCGGCCTCCGGTTTGGCGTCCGCCCCGGTGAGCGCCAGCAGCCTGGCGTTGAGCGCGCGCACCAGGTCGTCCACCTTCACCTGCACGTTGACCCCGCGCTGCCCGGCGTTGACCAGGATCGTCTCGTGCTGTTTGGCGGCCTCGTCCAGGTAGACGCCCCACCGCTTGTGGGTGAGGGCCAGCGCGCCGATGCCGCCGGTGCGCAGGCCGGTGACCATCTCCGCGCCGCGTTTGGTGGGCATGGTCGCTTTCTTCTGCCCGATAGCCCTGGCAAAACGTTTGAGGTCAAGCTCCTGGTCAGCGGCGATCATGACCAGGGCGTGCTCGTTGTCCTTGAGCTGCACGACAAGCGTCTTGTAGACCTGGGACGGGGGGAAGCCCATCGCCTGGGCCGCGCCGACCCCGTCGGTGATGTTCTCGTCGTAGGTGTGGGTTTGGTAGGCTACGCCGTGCGCTTCCAGGAAGCGCATCGAATTCAGCTTCTTGACCTCTGGTGCCGTCATGAGCATTCTCCCTTTGCGGAGGATTAGCGGTGCGCCTGGGAAACGGACTCGCCCAGGTAGCCGATCACTCTGCCGCGCACGTCCAGCAGGGCGTCGCGGTTGATGATCCAGTGCCGGTTGCCGTGTAGATCGTAGGCGGTACGCCCGCGCACGACACCTGTCAGGTTGCCGTTGAGGTCGTAGAGGCGCGTGCCTTCCACGTACCCGAACACTTCGCCGTCCCGGCTGTAAATGCCTCGTGTGGACATGTCTCGCTCCCTTCTATCTCTGTGCCTCTTGCGCCTTCGATACCAGGGTGAGGGCGGGGCACAGCGCGTACCCCGCCGTGTGGCTGCTCATGCACCACGCGGGTGTGCCGCCCGGATATGATATGCGGCCTGACTCCTATTATAGCAGCAAGCGGGGTGTTGCGGTGGGGCGTTATCGCCGGTGGGGGCTGTTCAGGGCGGGGGCAGGATTATTGGACCGCACAAGGGCAGAAGAACAAGACTTCCGAAGTCTCGCAGACTTCGGAAGTCTGCCTTTCCCGCTTTCCTCCGCGCCCTCTGCGGTGACGCTCTCCCCCAGTCCCTCACCGGTTCGCCGATTGGATTGTGCTCTGGGCCTGGGCTATAATGCCCGCACATGTGTGATGAGAGTCATCGCTCGCGCCGGCCCTGGACTCTGTGGGCGCTCAGCCTGGTTGTGATCCTCGTCGGAGCGGCGAACCTGGCGCTGGCGCTTGATCACGCCTGGCACGCCGGGCGTTACCGCGCGCTGGGCGTCTCCTACCCGCCACTGCTGCGCGCGGCTCTGGCGCTGGGCTGGGCCGCGCTGTTGCTGGCGCTGGGCGTGGGATTGGCCCGGCGCAAACAATGGGCGCGCCGCTGGCTCGTGCTCGCGCTGAGCAACTACGGCGCGTTTGGCGTGTTATGGACTATTGGCTTCGCCCGCGCTGACTTCGCCCGGCAGCGCATCGCCTTTCAGGCGGTGCTGGTCGTGCTGCTGGTCGGGGCGACGGCCTGGGTGATGCGCTGGCGGCGTGTGTGTGCCGCGTTCGAGGTGCCGGGTGCTGGGCCTGGCAGCGGGCAGAGCGGGCGAATCGCGGAGAGTGGGCCTGATGGCGATGATAAACCCCAAGATTGAACAGCTCAACCAGATGCGGTTGCAGAGCGCGGCTGGCGGCGGGCCGGATCGCGTTGAGAAGCAGCACAAGTCCGGCAAGCTGACCGCCCGCGAGCGGCTTGACCTGCTGCTCGATCCGGGCAGCTTCCGCGAGATGGACGCCTTTGTGGTGCACCGCGAGCGCAATTTCGGCATGGATGAGCCGGACAAGCAGTTCCTCGGCGATAGCGTCGTCACCGGCTGGGGGACGATCAGCGGGCGGCTGGTCTATGTCTTCTCGCAGGACTTCACGGTGATGGGCGGCTCGCTGAGCGAAGTGCACGCCGAGAAAATCTGCAAGATCATGGACATGGCCATGAAGAACGGCGCGCCGGTCATCGGCCTCAACGACTCCGGCGGCGCGCGCATTCAGGAGGGCGTGGTCAGCCTGGGCGGTTACGCCGACATCTTCCTGCGCAACACGCTGGCCAGCGGCGTGATCCCGCAGATCAGCGTGATCATGGGGCCGTGCGCGGGCGGCGCGGTCTACAGCCCGGCGCTGACCGACTTCATCTTCATGGTCAAGGACACGTCCTATATGTTCGTGACCGGCCCCGACGTGGTCCGCACGGTGACGCACGAGGACGTCAGCTTCGAGGAGCTGGGCGGCGCGATGACGCACAACGCGCTAAGCGGCGTGAGCCACGTGGCG
>CAYNHD010000505.1:0-2547 GCA_964396775.1 uncultured Thermoflexus sp.
GGAAGCCGTCAGTCTTCTGCGCGCCGGGCAGCGCCTTGATCATGCCCTGCCACACCGCCCGCGACTGGTCTTTCAGCACGCCCTTGAACAGCAGGTCGGACGTGGTGTGCGGCGCGTTGTGGTTCTGCTGCGTGTCCAGGTCCATGAATTGCTGGCCGTCCGGGAAATAAAGCGCGCTCATGCGTCTTTACGAGCCGCGCCCGTCCAGGTCAATCTCCATGAACGCCTTGACCAGCCTGCCGCCCATCTGCCCGGTGATCCAGTCTAGCTGCCCGTCGTTGCCGACACGGGCGCGCTGCGTGCTGAACTCGAACATGCTGCGGCCCCAGTCCTGCAGGTTGACGAAGCGCAGCGTCGCCCCGTTCCCGACGATCAGCTCGGTGGCGCCGATGAAGCTGGCGTCGTCGGGCATGGCCGGCGAGAGATTCTCGTGCAGGTAGTCAATGGACGCGCCCTCTTCGAGCACGACCAGCAGGTGACCGAGCGTGGCGGCGGGGCGGCTGGCGTAGAAGATGCTGTGCGCGGGGAGCGTCACCGCCTGGCCGCGCGGCACGTACAGAAAGACGCCATGCGTCCACAGCGCCGCGTTGAGCGCCGCGAACTTGCCGTGCTGCGGCGTGATGGCGTGCGTCATCAGGTGCTGGCGCACCAGGTCGGCGTGCTCGCGGGCGGCGCTGCGCAGGTCGGTGAAGATGACGCTCTGGCGGGCCAGTGTCTCGCTCAGTTCACGGTACACCAGCTTGTCGTCCACGAAGGCGAGCATCCCGCCCTGTTCGTCGCCGAGCAGGGGGCGGCGATTGTCGGCGGGGATGTCCTCCACGCGCCCGCCGTTGGGCGCGCGCAGGACGCCCGCGCTGCCCCAGTTGATGTGCCGGTAATCGGTGCGCCGCCAGGCTTCGTCGTTGGTGGTGGGCATGGGCAGCGCCTCGTAGATGTCCCAGGCGGCCAGCCGTGCTTCGCGCAGCCAGGCTGGCTCGCTGTAACGCGCGCTCAGCGCCTCGACATCGGCGCGGGTGAGCGGCGGCGCTTGAAATTCACGTGCAACACGACGACGGGTTGCCACAGGTGTTCCTCTCTCAGGGTGGTGGTTGGTGATTGGTGATCGGTTATTGGTTATTGGTGATCAGTTATCGGTTGTCAGTTGTCCGTTGAGGCGGAGCTGAGAGCCGCCCCAGGGCGCGGCAAGCAGCGCCCCTACGCGAGAAACCGCGTGCTTTCGTAGGGGTGGCGCTCTGCTCCGCCCTCTAGCCGATGGAGCCTTCCATCTGAAGCTGGATCAGGCGGTTCATCTCGATACTGTATTCCATCGGCAGCTCTTTGGTCAGCGGCTCCAGGAAGCCGTTGACGACCATGGCATTGGCCTCGTCTTCGGTCAGGCCGCGACTCATCAGGTAGAAAAGCTGGTCGTCGCCGATCTTGCTGACGGTCGCTTCGTGGCCGACGGTGACGCTCGGATTCTCGATCTCGATGTACGGGTACGTGTCCGACTCGCTGTGATCGTCCAGCAGCAGGGCGTCGCAGACGACGGTGCTCTTGGCGTGCGCCGCGTCGGGATAGACCCTAAGCAGGCCACGGTAGCTGCTGCGCCCGCCGTCCTTGCAGATGGACTTGCTGATGATCTGGCTGGTGGTGTTGGGCGCGATATGGATGGCCTTGCCGCCCGCGTCCTGAATCTGGTTGCGTCCGGCGAAGGCGATGGACAGAATCTCGCCGTGCGCGCCCGGCTCCAGCAGGTACACCGACGGGTACTTCATGGTGATCTTGCTGCCCAGGTTGGCGTCCACCCACTCGTGACTGGCATCACCGTAGACCAGGGCGCGCTGCGTCACCAGATTGTACACGTTGTCGGACCAGTTCTGGATGGTCGTATAGCGCGAGCGCGCGCCGCGCTTGACGACGATCTCGATTACACCGCTGTGCAGGCTGTCGGTGGAGTAGGTCGGCGCGGTGCAGCCTTCGACGTAGTGCAGGAAAGCGCCCTCGTCGACGATGATCATGGTTCGCTCGAACTGGCCGATGTTGGCCGTGTTCAGGCGGAAGTACGCCTGCAGCGGCATCTCGATCTTGACTCCCGGCGGGACATAGATGAACGAGCCGCCCGACCACACCGCGGCGTTGAGCGCGGCGTACTTGTTATCGGTCGCGGGGATCACCGTGCCGAAATATTCCTTGAACAGGTCTTCGTGTTCCTTGAGCCCGGCCTCGATGCTCTTGAAGATGACGCCCTGGCTCTCGAGTTCCTTCTTGACCTGGTGGTAAACCATCTCGGAGTCGTACTGGGCGCCGGCGCCGGCCAGGAATTTCTGCTCGGCCTCGGGAATACCCAGGCGATCGAACGTCTTCTTGATGTTCTCGGGCACGTCATCCCACGAGCGCGCTTCCTTGTCGGCGGGCTTCACGAAGAAGTAGATATCCTCTTCGCGAAAGCCGGACAGGTCCGGTCCCCAGGTGGGGACGGGCTTGCTCTGGTAGATCTCGAGCGCCTTCAACCGGTAATCGCGCATCCATTCGGGCTCGCCCTTCATCTCGCTGATCTGGCCGACGATC
>CAYNHD010000506.1:0-2543 GCA_964396775.1 uncultured Thermoflexus sp.
CCCTACGTGACCGGTTCTGCATCCCTCTGCCACTCCAGTTGTGCGCCAACAAGCTCAATGCTATAGTGCGTCCGTGATCTCCCGCAGGCCGCGCAATACGACCGTGACAGGGAATGGCTGCTATGGACGCACAGGAGCTGTACCGTCAGGGTGTGACCGCCATCCGCGAGCAGAATGACCTCGCGCGCGGGCGCGATCTGCTGGTTCAGGCGCTCAAGCTGGACCCGCACAACGACATGGCCTGGCTGTGGCTGGCGCGCACTACGTCCGACCCCGCCCGCCGTCTCGAACTGGTCGAGCGCGCCCTGCGTGCCAATCCCGCCAGCGAAGCCGCGCGCAAGCTGCGGGCGGAGCTTCTGGCTGAGCAGCGTCCCGCGCCGCCCCCCGTCGCCACGCCCGAACCGACCCCCTCTGCCGTTCTCCCGCCCGCCTGGACGCCGCCGACGCCGGTTGCACAGCCCACGTCCAGCGTCATTCGTCCCTTGCAGCGCAAGACGGTTGATGAGCCGGTCACGCCAGCCGAGAAAGAGCGCATCGCCCACCTGATGGATCGGGCCGAGATTTACCGCGAGGCCGGAGACATTGAAGATGCCATCGCGCTGTGGGTCGAGGTGCTGGCGATCCGCGTGGATCACGAGCAAGCCCTGCGCAACGCCGCCGGGCATTTATGGAAGCTGCGGTACTGGCACGACGCCCAAGAATTGATGCAGCGGGCCATTGACGCCGGCACGCGCGTGCCTACCGTCTACCTGACCGCCATAGACATGGCCGAGCGGCAGAATGACGGCATCTGGGCGCGGGAACTGCGCGAGCGCGTGGCGACGCTGCCCGTTGCCGACGAGCAGCTTGTGGTCAAAGTGGCCGACTACTATCTGGCGCGCCACCAACCCTCCGTCGCGCACGGCTTTCTGGAGCGCGCGCTTGAGGTGCACCCCCACATGCCGGCGGCGCTGGTCAAGCTGGGCGACCTGCGGCAAGAGTCGGGGGATCGTGTGGAGGCGTCGCGCCTGTACGAGCGCGCTGCCCGGACAGGCGCGCGCGGCGAGACGCGCAAAGAGATAGACAAGAAGCTCGGTAGCTACGTGCCGGTGCTGACCGACCGCGAACGAGGCAGCGTGTGGCTGGCCGTGCGCGAGGCGGTGGGCATCGCCGGGCTGTATGTGCTGCTGGGCTGGCAGGACGCCCGGCTCGATCTGCTCGCTCTGGGGCCGCGCCGCTGGCTAGGCGTGCTGGTCAGCTTGCTGGGCGGCTACCTGGTGGTCACGGCGACCTCCTCACCGCAGCAGCGCCCATTGGCCGGGTGGCTGGGCGGGGCCGTCCCGCCGCCGCGCAACCCCGCCGACGGGCCGGCCCTGCCCGCGCCGGGCCGCGCCCTGGAAGAGCCGACGGCCCTGCCCATGCTGCCGTCCAGCGTGCGCTACGGGCTGGGCGTTGCGGGAGTCGTGCTGCTGGGGCTTGCGGGCGCGCTCGTGCTGTACTACACGCTTGGCTGGGTGGGCGACAACCGCCCGCCCTATCTGCCCTGGTGACGCCAGAGCCTGGAGGTAGCACGCCATGTGCCTGCTGGCCGCCATTCTCGCGTACTTCCTGCTCATCCTGTTCCTGTCCACGCTGCTGTTCCCCATGCCGGTCAACGACTCCGGCGTGGTGCGCTACCGCACGATTCCCTGGGCGACGCTGCTGCTGATCATGATCAACACGGCGATCTTCGTGCTGTGGATCGCGCCAGACCTCTACGGGCAGCAGGAACAAGGCATCATCATCCAGCCATTGTTCGAGGACTACGTGGGCAAGGTCAATACCTATGGCTTCAATGAGCAAACGCTGCGCCAGGGTGAGGGGATCGCCGCGCTCGCCACGTTCACTTCGCTCTTCATGCACGCCGATTTCTGGCATTTGTTCGGCAACATGATCTACCTGTGGGCGTTCGGGCGGCGTGTGGAAGATGCGTGCGGGTCGTCGCGCTTCCTGCTGTTCTACCTGCTGGCGGGGATGATGTCCAACGTGGGGAGCGTGCTGCTTACCTCCAAGACGGACACGCTGCCCTCCATCGGGGCCAGCGGCGCGATCTCCGGCGTGATGGGCGCGTACCTGCTGCTGTTCCCCGGCGCGTGGGTCAACTGCCTGTGGGGACTGGGGACTATCCTGCGCATTCCCTACGCGGCCATCCGCAAGCTGTTCGCCGGCGACGAGTATAAGTTCTGGCGCTGGACGGTGCCCTTGCCGGCGTGGCTGGTGCTGATCTGGTTCGTGGCGCGCAGCTTCCTGCCCTCGCTGGAGACCATTCGCAGCGACGAGGAGATTCAGGGCATCAACCACCTGGCGCACCTGGCCGGTTTTCTGGCCTCGCTGACCGTGTTCTTCTTCGTGCGCAAAGACCTGCTGCTGCGCTACCTGCACGGGCGCTCGCTCTGAAAGCTGGTTATTGGTGGTTGGTTATTGGTAAGGGATGAGGGGTGCTGCTCTGCTGCGCGTGGCTTGAATACAGACATGAGTCATCCCGAATTTTGAGGACGGCTCATGGCAAGGCAAAAGACCTCCGA
>CAYNHD010000507.1:0-2528 GCA_964396775.1 uncultured Thermoflexus sp.
GTCACCGTCGTCGGCAAGACCTCGCTCCTGCACGTGCGCGAGGTGATCCGCGCCACGCCGGACGAGAACCTGCGCATCATCCGCGAGAGCCTGGCTTTCCTCATGGCGCAGGGGCGCGAGGTGATCTACGACGCCGAGCACTTCTTCGACGGCTACAAGCTGGACGCCGGCTACGCGCTGCAAACCTTGCAGGCCGCGCTCGACGGCGGAGCGCAGGTGCTCGTGCTGTGCGACACCAACGGCGGCTCGACACCCTGGGAGATCGAGGAGATGACGCGCACGGTCGCCCAGCGATTCCCCGGCGTGCGGCTGGGCATTCACTGCCACAACGACGGTGAGATGGCCGTCGCCAACACGCTGGCGGCGGTGCGCCAGGGCGCGACGCACGTCCAGGGGACGATCAACGGCTACGGCGAGCGTTGCGGCAACGCCAACCTGTGCTCGGTCGTGCCCGACCTGGAACTGAAGCTTGGCCTGCGCTGCCTGCCGGAGGGTCACCTGGTACACCTGACGGGCGTGGCGCGCACGGTGGCTGAGATCGCTAACATGGCCCCCAACCATCAGGCGGCCTACGTGGGCAAGAGCGCCTTCGCCCACAAGGGGGGGATGCATGTCGCCGCCATCCGCCGCAACGTGGACAGCTACCAGCACGTTGACCCGGCGCTGGTCGGCAACAAGATGCGCGTGCTCGTCTCCGACCTCAGCGGGCGCGGCAATATGCTCAGCAAGGCTGAGGAGTACGGCCAGAACCTGGCGGCAGACGAGGCGCAGAAGCTCGTCGCCCGCATCAAGGAACTGGAGCATCGGGGCTTCGTCTTTGAAGGGGCCGAAGCCTCGATCATGATGCTTATCCGCCGCCAGCGCCCGGATTACCAGCCCCCCTTCGAGCTGATTGACTTCATGGCCGTGGTCGAGCACCGCGCCGGGCGCGGCATGTTCGCCGAGGCGACGATCAAGCTGCGTGTGAATGGCGAGGAGATTCACACCGTCGCCAGCGGCAACGGGCCGGTAGACGCGCTCGACCGGGCCATGCGCAAGGCGCTGACGCCCGTCTACCCGGCGCTGGCCGAGTTCCAACTGGCCGACTACAAGGTGCGCATCCTCGACGGGCAGAACGGCACGGCGGCCATGACCCGCGTGCTGATTGACACGCAGAATGGCCACCAGCGTTGGAGCACGGTCGGGGCCAGCACCAACATCATCGAGGCGAGTTGGTTCGCCCTGGCCGACAGCGTTGAGTACGGCCTGACCCATGTGATGGGCTGCTGTTAGGAGACCTCCATGCACGCAACCATCGTCACCCTGCCCGGCGATGGCATCGGGCCAGAAGTGATCGCCGAGGGCGTGCGCGTCCTGCGCGCCGTCGCCGCCCGCTGGGGACACAGCTTCAGCTTCGAAGAGGCGCTGATGGGCGGTTGCGCCATTGACGCCACCGGCACCCCCCTGCCCGATGAGACGCTGGCCGCCTGTGAGCGCGCCGACGCCGTGCTGCTCGGCGCGGTCGGCGGGCCGCAGTGGTCGGACCCCACCGCGCCAGTCCGCCCGGAGCAGGGATTGCTCCGGCTGCGCGGGCACTTCGACCTCTTCGCCAACCTGCGCCCGGTCAAGGCGTATCCGGCGCTGGCCCGCCATACGCCGCTGCGCGCCGATTTGCTCGACGGCGTGGATATGCTGTTCGTGCGCGAGCTGACCAGCGGCATCTACTTCGGAAAGCGCCAGGAGCAGGGCGACGGCGACGACGCCTGGGACACGATGTACTATTCCGTCCCCCAGGTGGAGCGCGTGGCCCGCGTCGCTTTCGAGGCGGCCCGCCTGCGGCGCGGCAAAGTGGCCTCGGTGGACAAGGCCAACGTGCTGGCCGCCATGCGCCTGTGGCGGCGGACGGTGATCCGCGTGGCCACCGAGTACCCGGACGTGGCACTGGAGCACGTGCTGGTGGATGCCTGCGCCATGTACCTGCTGCGCGAGCCGGCCCGCTTCGACGTGCTGCTGGCTGGCAACATGTTCGGCGACATCCTCAGCGACGAGGCGTCGGTGCTGGCCGGGTCGCTGGGCATGTTACCGTCGGCGTCGCTGGGCACGGGGACATTCGGCGTCTACGAGCCGATTCACGGTTCCGCGCCGGACATCGCCGGCAAGGGCATCGCCAACCCCACCGCGACGATCCTCAGCGCGGCCATGCTGCTGCGCCACAGCCTGGGCCTGGACGCCGAAGCGCGGGCCGTCGAGGCGGCGGTCGAGGCGGCGCTGGCCGCGGGCGCGCGCACGGCAGACATCGCCGCTGCGCCCGGAGAGGCGATCAGCACGAGCGCCTTCACCGACCGCGTGCTGGACTGCCTGGCGTAGAGCGCGCGAAACTGTCGTAATCACGCCCGAAAGGGCACCCTGACCAGACTTCCGAAGTTTCCGAAACTTCGGAAGTCTGCTTTTCGCGCCCGCCCCGCGCCTCGAATTCCGCCTCTGACCGGCGCGCTCCGGCTATCGAAATACACCAAATCTTATTGCCCCGGCTGCCAGAATGTGCTAGG
>CAYNHD010000508.1:0-2520 GCA_964396775.1 uncultured Thermoflexus sp.
TTCCCCGTGTTTGTTGGAAAACAGGACGCAAGCTACAATGAGCGCGTGCAGCAGACCGCACCCGCAGAACACGGCGGCGCTGCACGGAGGGAAAGCTGTGGGGCGCTGGCAAGATAAGTACGTGATCGGCCTGACCGGCAACATCGCGATGGGCAAGAGCCTGGTGCGGCGGATGTTGGAGCATCTTGGCGCGTACACCATTGACGCCGATGCCCTGGCGCACCAGGCGATGTCGCCCGGCGCGCCCGCCTACAAGCCGGTCGTGCTGACCTTCGGTACGTGGATTCTCGACGCCGACCAGCGCATTGACCGCGCCCGGCTTGGCGCGATTGCCTTCGCCCATCCCGAAGCACTGCGCCGTCTGGAGGCGATCACGCACCCCATCGTCGAGCAGGCCATTGACACGCTGATCGCGCGCAGCCAGCGCCATTTCGTCGTCGTCGAGGCGATTAAGCTGGTCGAAGGGCCGCTGGCGGAGCAGATGGATAGCATCTGGGTGGTCAACGCCTCGCAGGAAACGCAGATCGCGCGGCTGGTCAAGCGCGGCCTGTCGCGCGAGGAGGCGCTCAAGCGCATCCGCGCCCAGAACCCGCAGGCCGACAAGCTGGCCCGCGCTCACGTGGTCATTGACAACAACGGCACGCCGGAAGAAACCTGGGGGCAGGTGCGCACCGCCTGGCTGCAGATCGCCGGGGCCGCCCGCGCTGAGGCTATGCAGACCGCGCCGCAGCGCGTCGCCGTGAGCGGCGCGGGGCGCGACGGCGGGGCGCTCGCCGCGCTGAGCATCGTGCGCGGCACGCCGCACACCGCCGACCAGATCGCCAGCCTGATCCTGCGCTGCACCGGCAGGCGGCTGAGCCACGATGACGTGCTGATCGCTTTCGGGCAGAAGTCGTACCTGCTGGCGGTCGTGGACGAGCAGCCCGTCGCGCTGATCGGCTTCCTGGTGGAGAACCTCGTCACCCGCGTGGACGAACTGCTGATCCTCGATGGGCAGCCGGTCGCGCCGATCACCGCCGCGCTGATTGGCGCGGTTGAGCACTCCTCGCGCGAGCTACAGAGCGAAGTCGGCTTCGTCTTCCTGCCGCCGGACGTGCCGCCGGAGATGGCAGCGGCGCTGCGCGACCAGGGCTACGAGGCGCAGACGCTCGAAACGATCAGCGTCCCGGCCTGGCGCGAAGCCGCCCGCGAAGCGCGGCCCGACGCCTCGGCGCAGATTTTCGGCAAGAAATTGCGGGCCAAGCGCGTGCTCAAGCCGCTCTAGCGCCGCCGCGCCGTCCGTAGGAGAGCACAGGGTAGAGCTATGGTAGATCGCCTGAAGAAGCAACCGGGCCTCGGCCCGCTCATCCGCCTGATCGAAGCCTGGCCGCGCCTCACCGCGTGGATCGTGCTGTCGGTGGGCTGCGTGGCGCTGCTCGTCTACGAAGCGCGCGACGTGGGCCTGACCGCCGGACACTGGATCGCGCTGATCGTGGCGACGGTGCTCGTCGCCGGGCTGTGCATCTGGATCGTCAGTTGGGAAGACGAGGACGAGGAAGAGTCCAGCCCGCCTCACAACGCCAGCGCCTAGCTATCCCCGCGTCGCCTGCATCCTCATTCGCTCGCCAGGCCCGCCGCCAAAGGTGGGCTTTATTGCTTTGCGGCAGCATGGGGGACGCTGTGTTGTGGGGGCGTGTGGCCATACGCCCCATATGCGTCCACTTGAGCCTGGCTGTGCGGGCCTCACCCCCTCAATCCCCCTCTCCAGCCGAGCTAGAGAGGGGGACTTTGACCGCTGGTTGGGGCGTTTTCCCCCTCCCTGGCTTGGCCGGGGAGGGGGCCAGGGGGAGGGGCATTGTGCCCATACCACGCACCCGGAAGCCCTAACTTGACACGCATAGGGCATATGGCCATACGCCCCTACGGGCGCGGCAGAGCTGCAAGAAAGACTTCGGAAGTTTTGAAAACTTCCGAAGTCTGGGGACATTGTGCGGGGCGCAGCAGAGCAGCGCCCCCGACCCCCGCGTTTTGTCCCGCCCGCAGAATGGGCTATGCTAAGGACATACGGACACACGGACACGCTATGCCACAGACGGAGGATGCCCCGATGGACCTCAAGCTGAGCCTTGTCACCATTCAGAAACCGGAACCGATCAACTTCATCCTCGGCCAGAGCCACTTCATCAAGACGGTGGAGGACGTGCACGAGGCGCTGGTCACCGCCGTGCCGGGCATCAAGTTCGGGCTGGCCTTCTGCGAGTCGTCCGGCGCGTGCCTGATCCGGCACACCGGCACCGACGAGGCGATGAAGGCGCTGGCCATTCAGAACGCGCAGGCGCTCGCCGCCGGGCACAGCTTCATCCTGTTCCTGGGCGAGGGCTTCTACCCGGTCAACGTGCTCAAGACGGTGCAGGGCGTGCCGGAAGTGGTGCGCATCTTCTGTGCGACGGCCAACCCCACGCAGGTCGTCGTCGCCGAGACGGAGCAGGGGCGCGGCATCCTGGGTGTGATTGACGGCTTCGCCAGCAAGGGGGTTGAGGA
>CAYNHD010000509.1:0-2518 GCA_964396775.1 uncultured Thermoflexus sp.
GTGCGGGCCTCACCCCCTCAATCCCCCTCTCCAGCAGAGCTAGAGAGGGGGACTTAGACCGCTGGCTGGGGCGTTTTCCCCCTCCCTGGCCTGGCCGGGGAGGGCCAGGGAGAGGGGCATTTTGCCCATAGCGCGCACCCGGAAGCCTTAACTTGACACACATTGGGCGTATGGCCATACGCCCCTACGGGACGCAGGAAGGCAGCATCCCTCTGCTACCTCGTAGATTGTGAGCGCACCGCGAAAAAAGCATCGCGCCGGGCGTACCCCTGCGCGATGCCTCTAGTACATCAGAGCGGAAATAGGCGCGCGGTTTGGCCTGATTGACCCCTATCCCCCCAGCCCCCTTTCCCCGCCAGCGGAGAAAGGGGGAGCAGACTCAAGTCCCTCCCTGCTGGCGGGGAGGGATTTAGGGTGGGGTAAACCATCGAACAGCCACTGGTGGACTTCCGCCAACATGCACTGGCTCTATGGGTGGAGCGCCGCGGCCTGCTCAGTTCTCATCTTCCAGGCTGCGCACGCGCTGACCGCGCGCCTCCAGCCGCCGGTGCACTTTGGCCGCAATCTCTACCCGGCGCAGTTCCTGGGCGATCTCCGCCCGCTGCGCTTCGCTGGGGCTGGAGGCCATCAACTCACGGGCGCGGTTGCGCGCGTCTTCGATCTGCGCCATGTCTAGCTCGTAGACCGACTCCGCGTCATCGGCGAGCACGGTCACCTTGTCCGGGCGCACTTCTACCACGCCGCCATACACGACGAAGCTCACCACATCTTCGCCCTCGACAATGCGCAGTTCGCCAAAGGCCAGCGTCGTCAGCAGCGGCGTGTGGTTGGGCAGCACGCCCATCTCGCCCTCGCTGCCGGGGATGATCACCATGTCGGCGCGTTCGGTGTGGTAGAGCCGGCGCACGCGCGAAACGACTTCCACCTCAAGCGGCATCCTGTCCTCCTCTCTGCGGGCGGGGGCTGGTGCCCCGCCCCCCGGCGTCCGCGCCGTTAGCCGGCGGCCTCTGCCTCGCGGTAACGCTCCAGCACGTCCTCGATGGGGCCGGCCATCATGAACATCTGCTCCGGGATGTGGTCAAGCTCCCCGTCCAGGATCATGCGAAAGCCGCGCACCGTGTCCTTGACCGGCACATAGCGCCCTTCGCGCCCGGTGAACTGCGTGGCCACGTGGAACGGCTGGCTGAGGAAGAACTGGATGCGCCGCGCGCGGGCCACAATCGCCTTGTCATCTTCCGAAAGCTCGTCTACGCCCAGGATGGCGATGATGTCCTGCAGGTCTTTGTAACGTTGGAGCACCTGCTGGACTTCGCGGGCTGTGCGGTAGTGCTCCTCGCCGACGATCAACGGGTCGAGGATGCGGCTGGTACTCGCCAGCGGGTCTACCGCCGGGTAGATGCCCTGCTCGACAATGGCCCGGTCGAGCGCTACCGTCCCGTCCAGGTGCGCGAACACGGCGACTGGGGCCGGGTCGGAATAGTCGTCCGCCGGGACGTAGACCGCCTGCAAGGACGTGATCGAGCCGGTCTTGGTGCTGGTGATGCGCTCCTGCAGGTCGCCCATCTCCTGGGCCAGCGTCGGCTGGTAGCCCACCGCCGAGGGCATACGCCCCAACAGCGCCGACACTTCCGAGCCGCTCATCGAGAAGCGGAAGATGTTGTCAATGAACAACAACACGTCGCGGCCCTGGTCGCGGAAATACTCAGCCATCGCCAGGCCGGTCAGCCCCACGCGCAGGCGCACGCCCGGCGGCTCGTTCATCTGCCCGAAGGCCATCGCCGTCTGGCTGATCACGCCGCTCTCGGTCATCTCGCCGTAAAGCTGCGTGCCCTCGCGGGTGCGCTCGCCCACGCCCGCGAAGACCGAGAAACCCTCGTGCTCGGTGGCGATGGAGCGAATCAGCTCCATGATGATCACCGTCTTGCCGGTGCCCGCGCCGCCGAAGATGCCCGCCTTGCCGCCCTTGCGGAACGGCGCGATCAGGTCAATGACCTTGATGCCCGTCTCGAACAATTCAACGCGCGTCACCTGCTCGTCGAACGGGGGGGCCAGGCGGTGAATCGGGTAGTACGTGTCCGCGTGCACCTCGCCCTTGCCGTCAATCGGGCGACCCAGCACGTTGAAGATGCGCCCCAACGCTGCCTCGCCCACCGGCACCATGATCGGCGCGCCGGTGGCAAAAGCCGGGACGCCGCGTTGCAGACCGTCAGTGGAGTCCATGGCCACGCAGCGCACGCGGTTGTTGCCCAGGTGTTGCTGCACTTCCAGGATCAGCGGCTTGTCCCCCTCGCGCGGGACGCGAATGGCGTCATAGATTTCGGGTAGATCGGCGTCCGCCGGGAACGCCACGTCCACCACGCCGCCCAGGATTTGCGCAATGGTTCCTTCGACTTCTTGTCTGACTCTCGCACCCATCACTTGTCTTCGTCTCCTCGCTGCACTCCGGGCGGCTATCCCGCATCCGACTGTTTGAGGGCTTCCACGCCGCCAACGATGTCCAGAATCTCGCTGGTGATCG
>CAYNHD010000510.1:0-2513 GCA_964396775.1 uncultured Thermoflexus sp.
GCTCGGCAGCTTGGGAGTTTACAGGATCAATATCGGCCCAAACGTCTTGAAGCGGAATCTCCTCAGGTGCATATTGCACCAAACGAGGATTACCGGTTCTAGTGATAACTATACGACCTTCTGCGATCAGTCTATCAATGTTCTCTTGTGTCCAAGACCAGTGTCGTCCTGGTGGCGGATTCATCTCTTTTCCGAAGAAGATACGCGAAGGGCCTGGGCCTGGTGCATGACAGACAACAAGCTGATACCGACGACCGTGCTCATCAACTTTCGAATAATGGCTTCTCAAGTATTCCTCAGAAACCTTATGGCCTCCTCCATACCAGACGGACCGCTTTTCATTCTTGACATAGTAGAAGATCACGTCATGCACACTGCCGCAGCGTTTTGGATCGTTATGGGCTTGAGTACGCTTCCACACAATCTCGTTCCGAAAGTTCTCCGGCCCGAAAATCGTATCCAGAATGATCTTCAGGTAATGGCTGGAAGTCGGGTCCGCGTGCAGGTAGAGGCTGCCGGTCGGCTTGAGCACGCGGTGCAGCTCCACCAGGCGGGCGGCCATCATCACCAGGTAGGCCATCATCTGGTTGGTGCCGATCAGCTCGCGCAGCGCGCCGATGGCCGTCGCCACGCGCTCCGGCGCGCCCGTCACCAGGTCGTGCCAGGTCGCTTCGGCGGCGTGACCCCAGTGCCAGGTATCGTCGAAGGCGGTGATCTGCGCCTCGGACTCCAGGCCGCTCTCGTCCTTGAAGAGCACGTTGTAGCTGCGGTTGGAGTTGAAGGGCGGGTCGAGGTAGATCAGGTCTACGCACTCGTTGGGGAAGTAGTCGCGGCTGCGCAGGATGATCAGGTTGTCGCCGTAGAAGAGGGTGTTGGGCTGGGTCATGGCAGGCACTCCTGGATTGCGAATTTCGGATTTCGGATTGCGAATTGAGATCAGAACTTGAAATCCGCAATTCGCAATCCGCAATCCGCAATGCATTTCTCTCTCGCTTCCAGTATACCCGGATTCGACGGGCGCAGGTTACCTCACCCCCGCTCGGCGCTGGCGCGCCTCGCCGCCCCCTCTCCGCTGGCGGAGAGGGGGCAAGCCGAGCGCAGCGAGGCTGGGGGTGAGGTTGTGCAGGGCGCGGTGCTTCCCCGGCAAGACTTCCGAAGTCTGGCTCTTGGGGCCGGGGCGGGGTTGGCCGCCGCGCCCAGACGTGGTAAGGTAGCCCTGGACGGGGCGTGCGGGCTGTCCCGTCGCGCGTGCGAAGGAGGGCGCTATGCTGGCCGATACCATCAAGGACAACCTGGGCGAAGACGCGGCGAACCTGATCACCCGGCTGGCCCTGGTGATCGTGATCCTGCTGCTCACCTGGCTCCTCCGCCAGCTTATCAGCGCGGTCATCCCGCGCGCGGTGCGCCGCCTGCTGCGCCGCACGCCGATCACCTGGGACAGGCCGCTGATCGAGGCGCTGCAACCGCCGGCGCGCTTCCTGGTCACAGTGATCGGCCTGTGGAGCGCGGTGCTCGCTCTGGAGCCGTCGCGCGCCGTCCGCGATGCGCTGGGGCCGCTGGCCAACTCGCTGATCGCCATCGGCATCTTCTGGGGCCTCTACCGCCTGGTGGGGCCGGCGGTGGATATGTTCCTGGCGCTCAGCCGGCGCACAGTACGCCCCGCCGCCGCGCCCAGCCTGCTCGACACGCGCCTGACCCCGGTCATCAAGCAGGTGGGCGGGGCGCTGGTCGTCGTGCTGGGCGCGGCGGCGGTGATCGGCTCCTGGGGCTACGACGTGGCGGGGTTGGTGGCCGGGCTGGGCATTGGCGGCCTGGCCGTCGCCCTGGCCGCGCAGGACACGCTGGCCAACCTCTTCGGCTATTTTGTCATCCTGGCCGACGAGCCGTTCCAGATCGGCGATTTCGTCATCTTCGACGGGGTGAAGGGCTCGGTCGAGGCGCTCGGCTTTCGCAGCACGCGCATCCGCGCGCTCGACCAGTCGCTGATCACCGTACCCAACCGCACGGTGATGAACGCCAGCATCACCAACTGGTCGCGCCTGAGCAAGCGCCGCCTGGACATGACGCTGGGCCTGGCCTATGGTAGCTCGCCGCAGCAGGTGCTCTCGGTGGTGCAGGCCATCCGCGAGATGCTGCGCGCGCACGAGTTGATCGAGCAGGATTCGGTGGTGGTGCAGTTCGTAGCCTTCAACGAAAGCTCGCTGGACATCATGATCATCTGCTTCATCAACACGCCCGTCTGGGCCGACTTCCAGGCGGCCAGGCAGGACATCAACCTGAAGATCATGGACTTGCTGGCCGAGCGTGGCGTGTCGGTTGCTTTTCCGTCGCGCACGGTGTTCGTGCAGCCAGCCAGCGCGCCCGACCAGGCGGCCCTGGCCGCTGCCTTCCCTGCGCCGGAGCCGGAGCCGGCGACCAGCACGGTCAAGGAGTCGCCGGTGCCCGACGACGCGGCCAACTAGAGCGTGTTATGAACTCCACGCGCTCGGCGCAGCGGGAAGCGCGCAACGCCA
>CAYNHD010000511.1:0-2499 GCA_964396775.1 uncultured Thermoflexus sp.
CCCAGCCAGGCCAGGTGGCGGAAGTCTTTGGGCAGGGCGGCGCGCAGGTCCATGGCCACCTTCGTGTAATGCTCGGCCATCTCGTAGCCGAAGCGACGGCTGCCGCTGTGACTGAGCAGGGCCAGGTACGTGCCCGGCGGGATGCGGCCCAGCGGGGAGTCAATGGTCGTGTGCACGGTCAGCGCGCCGAACTCGACGAAGTGGTTGCCGGAGCCGCTGGTGCCAAGCTGCCGCCAGGCCACGTCGCGGAAGCGGCGGGCGAGCGGGTGCTCGTCCCAGGTCGGGTCGTCCAGCACCTCGTGCTCGCGTGGCGGGCTCCACTCGCCGCCCGTGCTGAAGACGGTCTGCTCCTCCAGTACCGTGCGAAAACGCTCGCGGCGCTGGTCGAGAATCTGCGGGGAGGCGTTGAAGACGGTCATGCGCATCCGGCAGGCGATGTCCACGCCGACCGCGTAGGGGATGACGCTGTTGGCAGTGGCCAGCACGCCGCCGATGGGCAGGCCGTAACCCTGGTGCGCGTCGGGCATCAGCGCGCCCTTGACGGCGACGGGCAGGCGCACGGCGCGCTTCATCTGATCCAGCGCGCCCGGCTCGATGTCCTGCGCGCCCCACACGCGGTAGGGGGCAGCGGTGCCCAGGTCGTAGCCACCAGTGGACTCCTCGTCCCGGCGCTGGCCGGCGATCAGCGCCTCGGCCAGCGCGCCGTAGAGCGGGTCGCCGGCGTAGTTCTCCGGCGCGGCCAGCACGTCGGCCAGGTCATCCAGCGCGTCAGCGGCAGACGTGCCCTCGGCCAGGGCCGCGTCGTAGGCGCGCAGGGCCAGTCCGATAGCCTTGCCCGGCGGATAGCCCAATTGGAGGAGGGTGCTGCCGTCCATCGTGTTCCTCGTGCGGCTGCGACGTGCAGAGAGAGCACGTCCGGCCCTGGTAGCGGCGCTACATCCAGGGCGGAGCAGAGCGCCGCCCCTACGTTCGCCCCCGGAAGGGCGCTGCTCTGCTGCGCCCGGTAATGCGCTCCCGCGCCGCGCGTAGGGGCGTATCGCCATACGCCCCTACATCGCCGGCATCCAGCTAGTCATCGTGGCGATGAGTAAGGTCAATTTTGCCGTGACTGCTGCCTTCCATACCGGGCGACGTAAGGGGGGCACGTCGCGTTTGCGCCGCTGCCGGTGCGTCCAATGAATGACGCTGAGCGGCATAAAACCGAGCAACCCGACCAAAGCGAACTCCATAATATCAATGAGAACGTTTAGCTCCAGTCCGTACTCCCCATTTGCCAGCTCTCCTCACTCCAGGGCGCGAGTGCGACCTGCCGGACGATGACAATAGGCGGGCGCGGCGCGTGAGCCGCGCACCCTGTAGCGCAGGAGGGGCGGTCTGCGTGAGAAGGAGCCAACACCCATTGTCCGCACACGGCTTCCCACACAGACCGCCGGACTTGCCCTTCTTCCCCTGCGGTGGTCGTTGATCTCGGTCTGGTAATGGTGCAGCCCCTCTGTGTTCCTTCAGGCGGGCGACGCTTCCTCTACTGTCTCGCGCATACCCTGTCGCAGCGCCTGTGCCTACCAGTTACCGGCGGGGCCGATGTCCGTTTCGCTCGTCACGTGTCAATTCGGTTGAGTGGCATCCGCCACCCCCTGACGGTGTGCTCACTGCCTGGGGGAGCGGCTGCGAGGCGGTCCGTGCGGCGCACGGCCTGGCAGGGAACCCTACGTATTCGCCTACCATGTCTCTCCCTCACTTGTCAGCCGGCGCGCGCCGGTGCTGACCTTGCGGTCGGCGGCGAGAATGACGCTCACCTGGCCGGCGAAGGCCCGGCACCGCGCAATACGCATCGTTCCGATGTTGCGGTGTGTGATTTGAACCATCCTCGCACCTCCTTGGTGGCGCTTCAGGCAGTGGCAGCCAGGATTGGCCGCTCCCCTCCAGGTGCGTCGCCTGGCGATCAAACGCAAAACCGGGGCGTGGAACCTTTTCAGGTGGTCCCACGCCCCGGCGAGGGGTCGCAGCCTCGGTGCGGAAGCTACTCCGATGGGCAGCCCTCCGCCCCACGATGCTCGTGAGACCTTATTCCGCTGAATGCGGCACTGGTAATGACCGGCACAACGGCACAAGCCAGCAGCGCGTAGTGCGAATTCGGTTGGACACTCGGTTGTTCGAGACCAGACCCCAGGATGGCGCACCGTTCATCGCCTGGGGGTTCGTCCGCGCTATTCAATTCGCTGGTCGTCAAAGACGAGCCGGGTAGCATTACGCTTGCCTTTCCGCTGTTGTTCCGTTGAGCACCAGCCAGATGCTCGTTCCTCGCAGGGCGCAGGCTGCGCGCCTGCAAGGCGCTGCGCCGGGTATGTCCGGCGGCTTTCTGCCAAGGACGCTTCGTCCCCGCAGACTCCTACGAACTGAACAAGTGTACCATGCCCCGCATGACCTGTCAATTGTCTAAGCACGCGGGGAGTGGATAAGTTTAGGGATATGGGTAAAATGGGGACATGAAACACTGTC
>CAYNHD010000512.1:0-2484 GCA_964396775.1 uncultured Thermoflexus sp.
CCCATGCGCCGTGCCCTGCACGCTACGCCGAGCGTGCGGAGTTCATAACACGCTCCAGACATGGCGAGCGCAGCCGTAAAGGGCTGGCGCGCCTTTGCTCGCCTCTGGCCATTGGAGGCCGGCGGTGAGAGTCATGACCCGAAGCTCGCAACTGACAAAGACAGTGCGACATTGGCTCGCCTCTCCCATTCAGGAGGACTCATGATGATGCAGAGAATCGCGATGGCTCACCGCAGAACCCGGCGCTGGCGCGTTGCCGGGCTGGCTTTCACCCTGCTGCTCGTGGCCGGGCTGGTCGCCCCGCTGACTCAGGCCGCGCCCGCCGCCCAGGGGAGTGTCTTCCGCATCGGCTACCTCGGCCCGGCGGGCAGCCCGACGGCTAACGGCGCGCAGCTTGCCATTGACCAGATCAACTCGGTCGGCGGCGTGCGCGCGGCGGGCGGGGCGACCGTCCAGTTGGAACTGGTGGCACTCGAAGTGGCACCCACTGTAGAGTCGCTGCCTGCGGCGCTGGAAGAACTGCGCGGGCAGGGCGTCGGCGCGCTGCTCGGCCCCGATACGAACGCCCAGATCACGCCGGATACTATCGCGGCGCTGGCTGCGACGGGGCTGCCCGTCTTTACGCCGGCGACGCAGAACGCCATGACCGACGTGGACACAGCCAACGCCCTCTTTCGCACACGCGCGCCGGAGCGCGTGCTGAGCAACGCCATCGCCGCCTACCTGATCGGTGATCTGGGCGTGTCCAGCGTGGCCGCCGTGCAAACCGAGGTCGAGTTCACCGAGGCGCTGATGGACTTTGAGGCGGCGTTGCAGGCCACAGGGCGTTCGCTGGCCGATTCAATCGCGCTGCCGGGCGGCAGCGACCTGCTCGACGAAGTGCCGCGTCTGCTCGGCGTCAATCCCGATGCAGTCGTGATGTGGGGTGCGCCAGAGGACGCGGCGGCGCTGCTCGCTGCGCTGCGCGACGCAGGCTGGGGCGGCGTCTTTGCCCACCGCAAGGCCGAGGCCGCGGTGCAGTCGGGCGTGCTGCCCGCCGCGCTGGGCGACGGCGTGCTCGGCTTCGACACGTGGTCTTACGCCGACGCGCTGCCCGCCGCGCGCATCTTCCTGCGCGACTACGTGCTGGCCTTCGGCGAGGTGCCGGGGCCGCTGGCCGTGGCTGCCTATGACGCGGTGTGGGCGCTGCGCGCGGCGATGATCGAGGGCGGCGTCACCCCGGCGGGGCTGCGCGCCGCGCTGCTTGGCGGCAGGGCGCGGGCGCTGGTTCAAGGGGTGCTGCGCCCGGCGGACTTCGGGAACGGCGACCTGACGCGCATTGGCGTCGTTTACCGCATCGCCCTACGCGGCGGCTCGACTGTTGTCGCCCGCTTTGACGATGCCGAGCGTCTGGAACTGGATCAGGCCGGGCTGCTGCCAGTGCCGCCGACGCCGGAGCCTACCGCCGTGCCGGTAGAGCCTACGGTCGCCCCGACTGAGGTGCTGGAAGGCGTGTGGGCCGAGGTGACAGCCAATGTGCTGAACGTGCGCAGCGGGCCGGGCTTTGAATTCGACCAGATCGGGCAGATCAAAGCCGGGGAGCGTTACCGCGTGATGGGCGCTTCCGCCGACTATAGCTGGCTGGTCATTGAGTACCAGGGCAGCTTCGGCTGGGTGAGGGCGGAGTACACCCGGATTCTCGGCGACATCAACCTGGTGTCCGTCGTGCAGTCGCCGCCCACACCCACCCCTTCGCTGCCGCCCAACCCGGACATCGTGATTGACGCGGTGGTGCTCAGCCCCAGCCAGCCGATCCCCAACAAGCCGTTCACGGCGACCGTCACCGTGCGCAACGCTGGCGGCGGTGCCACAGGGCGCTTCGCGGTGGCGGCCACGTGGGAACCCGGCGCGGTGTACACCTCGGCGTTCGTCGAAGGACTGGCCGGCGGGCAGAGCGTCCCCGTGCAGCTCAGCGGCACGCTGATCGGCACCGGCGTCTTCCAGGTGGCGGTCGTGGCTGATCTCAACAACGAAGTGGCCGAACTGAACGAGGGCAACAACCTGTTTAACGTGTCCTACCGCGTGGACTACCCCCTGTTGGCGAACCAGGTCAACATCCAGCTTGGGCCGAACACGCAGTGGGATATGTTTGGCGGCACGCCCGACTTCTTCTGGGACGGCTACAACATCGCCATGCTCAACGGCGCGCAGATCGGGATGCTGAGCGGCGTCACCTACGAGAATGTGCACTACGACATGCTGACACCCGCCGTGATCAACAACACGACCGGAGTCGGCACGGACAAGGTGCAGCCCGGCGTCGTGTTCGGCATGAGCATCCCCGAAGGACGGCGCGCCGTGATCCGCGTGGACAACCGCTCCGGCGAGACGGTCTGGCTCAGCTACCGCGTGTACAACGACACGCCGTAGCCCCTAGTGGCGATACGCCTCTACACGGGCAGACTTCCGAAGTCTTCGAAGACTTCGGAAGTCTAGTGCGGCAGA
>CAYNHD010000513.1:0-2480 GCA_964396775.1 uncultured Thermoflexus sp.
CGCAGGCGGGGAGGGATTTAGGGTGGGGTTGCAGACCTTTTCAAACGGTCTCTGAATCAGACTTCCGAAGTTTCCGAAAACTTCGGAAGTCTGCCGGCGGGCCGGGCGCAGCAGAGCAGCGCCCCTACCCGCCGGGCACGGCGACGAAACGCACCCAGTCGTAGGCCAGCGTCAGCGGGCGCGCGTCGGCGGAAAGCCCCGCCTCCGCCGCCGAGATCGCGCCGTCAGCCGCCAGCGAGATCACCAGGTCGCCGCCCAACGCCGCCACCAGGTCGCCAGGGACGGTCAGCGTGTGCTCCGACCAGTCGCCGGGCGCGACGGTGAAGGTGCCCAGTCGCGCGACAACCGGCTCGCCATTGACCAGATTGCCCACCACCACCCTGATCGCGCGCGGCTCGTGGAAAGCCACCGCGCGCAGAGTCATCGTGTAGGCGCTCCCTGGCGGCAGGCTGGCGTAGAGCAGCGCCTCGTTGCCGTCCCCGGCCCAGCGCGCCCGCTCGCCGCCGATGTCCTCCGGCGGGTACCAGCCGTGCCCGATGAACGGTGCGTCGGGCATGAGTGCGGCGGGAGTTGGCTCGCCCAGGTAAAGGGTGTACTCGCCGGGCGCGGTCTGCGGCGGCGGGCGCGGCGGGCAGCCTTTGGGATGGCTAATCGTGCGGTAGAGCACGGCGTCGCGCTCAACCGTCACCGGGCAGACGCTATCCTGCGCGTTGAAGAAAGCCAGCACTTCCTGCGCGCGCGCCGGTTCCAACCAGTTCAGGTGCACCACGATGTAGCCGATGGGCCATGTCCCCACGAATTTCTTGAGATCGCTGGCGGCGGCGCTGGGGTCGAACGGGCGCGAGTCCGTCAGCCAGCCGAGCAGCGGGTTCTGCTCGTAGAACAGATGCTGCTCGATGGGAATGCGCGAGAGCAGCCCGCTCACCTGGCGCTTCTCGTGGGTGATGCCATAGACCATCGCCTCTGGGTGCGACCCGACATCGCGCCAGCCGGTGAACGGTCCCGACGGCACGTCGAGCACCACGTAGTCGTAATCGTCGTAGTGCTCCTGGCGCATCATGCGGTGAAAGTCATAGGGTTCGAGGGCGGGCAGCGTGGGAAAAGGGCCGAAAGCGCCGTAGTCCACCAGCAGGAAGAACGCCCCACCAACGGCAATGGCCCGCCCTGGCAGGCGCGGGTGAGCGCGCAGCCAGGCGTCGTAGGTGAGCGCGACGAAGGCGATCAGCCCCACCGTCGCCGGGGGCAGGAAGCGGATCGGCGTGCGCATCTGCCCGCCGAATAGCTCGTGGATCAGGCGGAAGGGCAGCGGCACGCGCAGGCCGAGCACGTCTACATCCGGCCCCAGGGCCAGGATCAGGGCGGGCAGCGCCGCCCCCAGCCAGACCCAACGCTCCCGGCTGCGCACACGGACGAACAGGGCGACGACAGTCAGCACAACCAGCGTCAGGCCGAGCGTTTCGTCATGCTCCGTGCCAACCTTCTGCGCACGGCCCAGGCCGGGCAGCAGCAGCGATGCGGGCGCGAGCGAGTAGTAGCGCAGCGTGAGCAGGCGCGCGGGTGGCAGCTCGCCTGTCTCGAAGTCGAGCGTCGGCTGGAGCGGCCCCAGCAGCCAGGCCAGGGCGACCGTGACCAGCAGGGCCAGCGTCCCCAGCGCCACCAGTCGCAACCGGGTGCGCCCGTCGGGGCCGCGCCACAGCGCCACCAGCGCCAGCGGGCCGAGCAGCAGCCCGCCCCAGAAGACGATCAGCGTGTCGGTGAACCACATGCCCCACAGCACCAGCCCGGTCAGGGCGGCCCAACGCGCCCGCCGCGTCCGCGCCGTCTGCTCCCAGGCGAAGAGCACCAGCGGCAACCACCAGACGGTCAGCAGGTTAAGGTGCCCGCTGCCCGCGTGATCGAGCATGTAGGGCGACAGGGCCAGCGCGATTCCCCCGGCCAGCGCCAGCGGCCAGCCGATCCCGCGCCAGCGCAGGAAGACGGCCATCAGCGCGCCGGTCAGCGCCAGGCTGATCCAGATGATGGTGTTGGCGGCGCGCAGGTGGCCCAGCAGCGGCTCCAGCACGGCGTAGAAGGGCAACATGGACGCGGTGAGCGAGTGGTAGGTCAGGTTGTGGGTGAAGGGGGCCAGGGCCATGTCCGTGTACCAGATGTTCTGCCCGGTCTGCACGGCGTGGCGCAGCCACCAAAGGTTCCAGTGGAAGTGATAGTAATCGAGCACGCGCCCCGATTCGGGCGGCGCGCCCGGCACGCGCGAATTGAGATGCGCGCTCAGCGGAGTCATGGCGATCCCCACCAGCAGCGCGAAGAACAACGCGACTGCCAGCGCGCGGCCCAGTCTCTTGCCGCCGGCCATACGTCCTCCTCAGCGTGTGTCGTCTGTGGCCTGGTGGGGCAATTATAACGAACAGCCCCTGCGCGGAAAGTGACGGCGCTGCTCTGCTGCGCCCCCATGGGGGCGTATGGCCATACGCCCCTACGGG
>CAYNHD010000514.1:0-2469 GCA_964396775.1 uncultured Thermoflexus sp.
CGGGCTGCGGCAAGACGACCACGCTGCTGATGATCGCCGGCATCTACAAGCCGACGGCGGGCACCATCCGCTTCAGCGAGCGCGTCGTCAACCAGGTGCCGCCCAAAGACCGCAACATCGGCATGGTCTTCCAGAGCTACGCCCTTTACCCGCACATGACCGTCTTCGGCAACATGAGCTACCCGCTCAAGCTGAAGAAGGTGTCGAAGGAAGAGCAGATGCTGCGCGTGCAGGAAGTGGCCGACAAGATGGGCATCGGCGACCTGCTCGACCGGCGGCCCGGCCAGCTTTCGGGCGGGCAGCAGCAGCGCGTGGCCCTGGGCCGCGCCCTGGTCAAACAGCCGGACGTGCTGCTCTTTGACGAGCCGCTCTCCAACCTGGACGCGCGCCTGCGCCTTTCGATGCGCGGCGAGATCAAGCACCTGCAGAAGGAACTGGGCATCACCGCCATCTACGTCACGCACGACCAGGTGGAGGCGATGACCATGGCCGACCGCATCGCCGTGATGAACAGGGGCAGGCTGGAGGCGTTCGACACGCCCGACGACCTCTACGACCGGCCCAAGACGCTGTTCATCGCCGGTTTCGTCGGCAACCCGCCGATGAACTTCCTGGAGGTAGAAGTCCGGCAGGAGGGCGATGCGTTCTACGCGGTCAATGAGGCGCTGCGCGTGCAGGTGCCGCCGCAGCGCGGCGAGCCAGCGGCGCGGCACGGCAGGCGCGTGATCCTGGGCATCCGCCCGGAGGACATCACTCTCTCAGACGCCGGAGAGGTCAAGGGAGAGGTCTTCCTGGTGGAACCGCTGGGCCGCGACGACCTGCTCGACGTGCACCTCGACGCGGCCAACCGCCTGAACGTGCTGGCCGATCCAGCGGCACGCATCCGCGCAGGGGATGGCATTGCCCTGGCGTTGGACATGCGCCGGGTGCAGTTCTTCGACCCACAGACGGGGCAATCGCTGCTCTGGCGCTGACAGACGAGAGAGTGCGAACCGCAGAGGCGCAGAGCGCGCAGAGGAAGAGCCAGCCAAACAGACTTCGGAAGTCTCCCCTGATCCCTCCTCTGCGTCTCTGCGGTGATGTCTTCCCCTGATTTCTGCTCACGCTGAACGAGGAGGCGGTACGCGCCTATGACGAACTGGATGGTCGCGTTGGCGGTGCACTGCAAGCACGCGCGCCAGCAGCACTCCGGCGACCGGCTGATGGTTGTCTTCGATGCGGACGGCGCGCTGGTTGACCGGCGGCGCTCGTTTGGCGCGGCGCTGCGCCCGTACCCCGGCGCGCTGGAGACGGTGCGCTGGCTGGAGATGGGATTGGGCTGCGCGGTAGGGCTGGTCTCGGCGCGGCCAGAGGCGGAGCGCGCGGCGACGCTGGCCGCGCTCAACGCGCTGGGCGTGTCGCGTCGCGTCCTGTTCGAGGACGCGCGCCTCCATATGCGCTCGGAAGGCTGGGCGGGCGATGATGCGGCGGCCAGGGCAGCGGGCGTGCGCGCGTTCCAGGCGGCGGGCTGGCGCGTCGTCGCCGTGCTGGATAGCGCGCCGGAGACGCTGGCGGCGGTCGCTGCGCAGGATGAGACGGGCGAGATTCTGCCGCTGCACGCGGCGCTCGAAGGCGCAGCGCGTGAAGGTACGCTCCCGGCGCGCGCCCTGTCCGGCGACGCCTATCGCCTGGCCGACCTGATCGCCGAGCGCGATCTGCCGCCAGACGTGGGGCTGGTCTGGCACGGGCTGAACGACGAGCCGACCGTGCGCCAGTTTCTGGCCTCGGAGATTGTGTGGGGCGAGTGCGACATTCACCTCGACCCGCGCACCGACCGGCTGGTGCTGCATCACGACGAGCTGGACGACGCGCCCGCGGACGACGTGGCTGCCTTGCTGACGCTCGACGACCTGCTGGCGCGGATGCGCGAGCGGGGCAAAGCGGTCAAGCTCGACCTGAAGGGCGGCGGGCCGCTGATCGGGCGGGCGCTGGCGCTGGTCGCGCGGCACGGCTTCGACGACGATCAGCTGTGGCTCAACGGCTACCTGCCATTCCTGGGCGAGGAAGGTGTGCGCCAGCTGGCCGAGGCGCGGCCAGGGGCCATCCTGCAAGCGCCAGTGGACTTCATGGGTGCCCTGGCCGTCAGCCTGCCCGATCACACGAAAGCTATCCTCGATACGCTGCGCGGCTGGGGCATGAACCGCTTCTCGATCAACTTCATGAGCGCCGAGCGCCCGCAGTTCTACGACCTGATGCTGCGCTGGGGCTTTGAGGTCAACCTGTACGGCGTGGTAGACCTGGAGACGTTCCTGGCGGCGGTGCTGCTGCATCCCCGCTCGGTGACGGCGGACTTCAATTTCCCGCAGTGGCACTACTACGGGCGCGGCTCCGGGCAGGGCGGGCGCTACTACGAGTACGCTCAGCGCGCACCGTAAGGGGCGTATCTCATTTCTGGGGCAAAAGATCACCGCTGAGGCGCAGAGAGCGCAG
>CAYNHD010000515.1:0-2465 GCA_964396775.1 uncultured Thermoflexus sp.
CTGGAATGGTTCCACACCCATCACGAATGGCTGCCGGACAGCGAACAGATCGTGCTGTGGTTTCGTGAGACGCGCGATGGTTTCAAGGTGATCTACCGAAGCGGGCACCTGCTGGAATTCGCTGTGTCCGACCGCCAGGACCTGCTGCGGTACGCCAAAGTCAACGACTACCGGCTGCTGATCGATCGGGCGGGGTTGGCAGCAGACGTAGCGCGGCTACAGGAGGAGACGAGATCAGACCATTCTTGGGCCTCGGATGACCTGGGTCTGCTGGGGCAGTTCATCACCAACCTGTTGGTGGGGGTGGGACGCTACCGGCGCGGCGAGCACTTAAGCGCCCGGCAGTTGATCACAGTCTCGTCGCTCTATGCGCTGTTACAGTTGATCCCCAGGCACATTCCGCCGGACAAGCCCGATCTGCTCGATAACCTCGATCCATTACGCCGGGTTGAACTGGCCTACCCGGCACTCGGCGCAGCGATCAACAGGCTGCTGCGGCTAGACCTGGATCAGGCAGCGTTGGAGCTGCTCGATCTGGCGGATCATCTGCTGCGGGACCGGCTGGCTGGCTACCCAGTCGAGGCAGTGGGTGTGATTCGCGAGCGCATTGCGGCTTGAGCGCACAAGAGAGGCCGGATTCCGAGGCGAAGCAACCCCAGAACGGGGCTTTCCGAGGTCTGTTAGCGTGGGCCGCTGCCAGCAAGGATCGCAGCGAGCGAGGCGATCCACACGCGGATGGCCTCTCTTCAATCGGGGGCGGCGGCTGGTTCCTCGCGGATGTCCTTGCGCTCGCCGGTCTCGCGGGCGGGCGGGGTGATCACCAGCCGTATCTTGCGGATGCGCTTCTCATCCACGCTCAGCACTTCCATGTGCAGGTTATCTACGTCGAGAGACTCGCCCACGACCGGCACCTTGCCCAGCTTGCTGAAGACGTAGCCGGCCAGGGTGTCGCTGTCTTCGGTCGGCAGGTCGGCGTCGAGCAGGCGGTTGAGGTCGTCCAGATCGATGCCGGCGTCGAAGACGTACTCATGTTCGCCGACTTTCTGGTAGACCTCCTCCTCGTTCACGTCGTACTCATCGCGGATCTCGCCGACGATCTCCTCGATCAGGTCTTCCAGCGTCACCAGGCCCGCCGTGCCGCCGTACTCGTCCACGACAATCGCCTGGTGCACCTTGCGCTGCTGCATGTCTTGCAGCAGGTCGCCCGCTTTCTTTGACTCCGGCACGAAGTACGCCGGGCGCAGCATGTCGCGGATCGGGCGTTCCATCTCGCCATCGCGCCACGAAGCCAGCAGGTCTTTGGCGTAGAGCAGGCCGCGAATGTGGTCAATGGACTCCTCGTAGACGGGAATGCGCGAATGGCCCGCCTCGACGATGGTGTTGAGCGCCTGGGGCAGCGGCGTGTTGATGTCCAGGGCGACCATATCAATGCGCGGAACCATCACCTCGCGCGTCAGCGTGTCGCCGAACTGGAAGATCGAGTAGATCATCTCCTTCTCTTCGTCCTCAATCGCCCCGCCCTCTGAGCCAGCGTCTACAAGCAGCTTGATCTCTTCCTCAGTGACCAGTCCCAACGCCGTGCGCCCGACGAAAGGCCGGGCAACCCTGTCGCTGATCCAGTACAGCAGATGCAACATCGGTGCCAGCGCGTGCGACAGCGCGTCAATGGGGCGGGCCACGCGCGGAGCCAGCGTATCGGCATAGCCAAGCGCAATGGTGGTCGGCAGCATCTCGCCAAAGACCAGTGTCAGGATGGCGACGAAGGATAGCACGCCGCCGTAGGCGATCAGATTGGCCAGCCCGCTGCTCATGTCCTGTTCCAGCAGGGCGTCGCGCAGGAGTGGCACGATAGCCACGGCTGCTACCAGGGCGATGGCAAAGCGCAGGGCCAGGTCTACGATCTGCTGCGAGGCCAGCAGGCGCGTCGCGTCGTTAGCCAGGTTGAAGGCGCGGGCGGCGCGGGCGTTCCCCTCGTCGGCCAGGTCTTTGAGCTTCGCTTTGTGGGCGTTGATGAGGGTCACATAGGACATCTTGAGCAGAGCGTTGAGCAGGATGATCGCGCCCAACAGCAGCAGCCCGGTTAAGCTATCGTCCACCGAGTTTCACCTTTGTGGCTAAGAGAGATGCCAGGTTGCGGAGGCAAGGGGTGCAGCCCTGCGCAGGCACACGCGCACCGTCCCCACACGGGCCGGGCGTGCGCGGCTGAATGGGCTGAGCTACATAATGGGGGTTCAGCAGGGTCGTCGAACACGCTTGGACACATAACTCGATCAGGCGATGGCACCATCTGATTGGCGCAGCATCACTAGCGCGCATTGTACCATAAATAGGGGGCGCGTCAAAGACCCGCGCAGATGCGAGATGTGTACAAAACCCGTCAGGTAGGGGTGCCGCTCTGTTGTGCCCCCGTACATGAGTCATCCCGAATTTTGAGGACGGCTCATGGCAAGGCAAAAGACCTCCGA
>CAYNHD010000516.1:0-2462 GCA_964396775.1 uncultured Thermoflexus sp.
TCCCCCGCAAGCGAGGGAAGGGAGAAAGGACTGCTCTTGAAGTCCCTCCCCGCAGAGGCGCAGAGCGCGCAGAGAAAAGCAGGGAGTTTGCAGTTCTCCTCTGTGTCCTCTGCGTCTGTGCAGTTTGGCCATTTTGAATTGTTGACAAGCTCCCCCGCCCTGTGCTACAGTGTTGCTTGTCACTGGGAGAGACACATGACTGGCACGCAGCCCCACACCTTGCAGCAAACAAGCCCCAGCAGCGCCTGGGTCTGGTTTAGCTTCTATTATTTTGGTGGCGGCCATAGGGCAGGTTGGAGCGTGCCTTCTGCCAGTGTCACGGGGTAGCACCCCCACAAAATCCAAAGACACAGGGCGCTGAGCACCAAGCTCAGCGCCCTTTTTCGTTCCAGGCGAGTTGCAGGCACAGAGAGGAGCCTTTGCCTTGACCGCGATGCAGTCCGACCGGCCCACACGCTGCCAGGGAGTGCGCGGGGCGATCACCGTCGCAGCCAACACGCCCGCCGCCATCCGCGAGGCGACGCATGAATTGCTGCGCGCCCTGGTGGAGGCCAACCAGATCGTCCCAGAGGACATCGGCGGCGCGCTCTTCACCACCACGCCTGACCTCACCGCCGAGTTCCCTGCCGTCGCCGCGCGCGAACTGGGCTGGGACGACGTGGCCATCCTGTGCGGGCACGAGATGAACGTCCCCGGCGCGCTGCCGATGTGCCTGCGCGTGCTGCTGCTGTGGAACACGGCGCGCGCGCCCCAGGAAATTCAGCATGTGTACTTACGCGAGGCGCAAGCCCTGCGTCCCGACCGCGCGGTGAATACGCCCGCCTAGAACGCCATGGGTCACGAGTCAGGTCGCCACCGACCGGGAGAACCCTCACATGATCGTCGTCATGAACGTCAACGCCAGCGCCCGCGAGATCTCCGATGTCATCGCCCGCATTCGCGCCATGGGCTACGACGTGCACCTGTCGGAAGGCAAGGAGCGCACGATCATCGGCGTCATCGGGCGCGGGCGGCCCATTGACCGCGAGCAGCTTGCCCTGATGTCCGGGGTGCAGTCGGTGATGCCGGTCACCCACCCCTATAAGATCGCCAGCCGCGAGTACCACCCAGACGACACGCTCGTTCCGCTCAACGGGATCACGGTCGGCGGGCCGGACCTGGCCATCATCGCCGGGCCGTGCTCGGTGGAGAGCCGCGAGCAGATCATCGAGACGGCGCACGCCGTGCGCGAGGCCGGGGCGACAGCCCTGCGCGGCGGGGCCTTCAAGCCGCGCTCGTCGCCCTACGCCTTCCAGGGCCTGGGCGAAGAGGGGCTGCGCTACCTGGCCGAGGCGCGCGAGCAGACCGGATTGCCTGTCGTCACCGAGGTGATGGACCCGCAGCTTGTCCCGCTGGTCTGCCAGTACGCCGACGTGCTGCAGATCGGGGCGCGCAACATGCAGAACTACACGCTGCTGCACGCGGTGGGCGAAAGCCAGCACCCGGTGCTGCTCAAGCGCGGCATGAGCAGCACCATGGAAGAACTGCTCATGTCCGCCGAGTACATTCTCAGTCACGGCAACATGCGCGTCATGCTCTGCGAGCGCGGCATTCGCACCTTCGAGACCTACACGCGCAACACGTTCGACATCAACGCCATCCCCGTGCTCAAGCGCATCTCGCACCTGCCGGTCATCGCCGATCCCAGTCACGGCGTCGGCAAATGGGAGTATGTGGAGAGCGTCTCGCTGGCGGCGGTCGCCGCGGGCGCGGACGGGCTGATCCTGGAAGTGCACCCGCAGCCGGAGATGGCCCAGTCGGACGGGCAGCAGTCGCTCAAGCCGGAGCGTTTCGCCGCGCTGGTGCTCAAGCTGCGCCAGCTTGCGCCGGTTGTCGGGCGGCAGGTCCCTGAGCCGCAGCGGGTATAGCGCGATGGAGGCTTCCTTTAGCGCCTGTACGGTGCACATGATCGGCCTGGGGTTGATGGGCGGCTCGCTGGCGATGGCCCTGCGCGGCCAGGTGGGGCGCATCACCGCTGAGGACATCGCCCCCGGCGTCATCGAAGATGCCACCCGGCGCGGCGTCATTGATGGGCCGGGCGCGTCCGGGGACGCCGACATCGTGGTGCTGGCCGTGCCCGCGCACGCTATCATTACCCTGATTCCGGGGCTTGCACTGCGTCCAGGGGCGCTGGTGCTCGACCTGGGCAGCACCAAGACGCGCATCTGCCAGGCGCTGGACGGCCTGCCGCCGGGCGTGTTGGCCGTTGGCGGGCACCCGATGTGTGGCCTGGCCGAGAACGGCTACGCCCACGCCATCCCCACGCTGTACCAGGGCGCGCGCTTCGTGCTCTGCGAGACGCTGCGCACCACCGGCGAAGCGCGGCTCGTCGCCGAGACGCTGGTGCGGGCGGTCGGCGCGCAGCCCTTGTGGATGGATCGCGCCCGCCAGGATCGCCTGACAGCGCTGACCAGCCACCTGCC
>CAYNHD010000517.1:0-2460 GCA_964396775.1 uncultured Thermoflexus sp.
TCCCCTTTCCCTGCGTGCGGGGAAAGGGGCCGGGGGATAGGGGTTGATAAGTGCATCACACGCTTCAGGGGAAGTTCAGGAATGTTCTCTAGTCCCCCCTCCAGCCGAGCTAGAGGGGGGACGATCTGACAGACGGCTCTCCTTTTCCCTGGCTTTGCTGGGGGAAGGGGCCAGAGGATAGGGGTGCTCTGGCGAGCCGGACAGTAAATGGTCTAGCGTTCTTCAGATTCCTCGGACGGGCCGCCGCGCCGGCGGTAGCGGTAGGTGATGCGACCGCGCGTCAGGTCATAGGGGGTTAGCTCGACACGAACACGGTCGCCGAGCAGGATGCGGATGTAGTAGCGCCGCATCTTGCCGGAGAGGTAGGCCAACACGCGGTGCCCGTTCTCCAACTCGACCATGAATTGAGTGTTCGGCAGGGCTTCAACCACCGTGCCTTCCATCTCAAGTTTGTCGTCAGAACGTTTGACCATAGGATGTAGCTATCTCTTCTCTGACCCGCCGCAAGTGCGCCAACAAGATAACTCGCAAGGGGCGGATTGGCAACTACCCCTGGCGCATCGGCAGTGTCGGTTGGTGCTAGGAGCCAGCGACTAGAACCGGCTCTGCTTGCGCTGCTTGCGGCGCGCGCGGCGGATCGCCTTCTTCTTCTGGATGCGGCGCAACTCGCTCTTCGAGACGTGCCAACGCTTGCGGCGCACCGTGCTCAGGATGCCGCTCTTGGCCACGCTCTTGCGGAAGCGCTTCAGAAGCTGATCCTGCGACTCGCCAGGCTGTAGTTCTACATGAGCCACGTAGTTCACCTCCCCTCTTGCGTCAGAGTTGTGCGAAACCGGCCCGACAACAACAAAGGCAGGTCGTGAGAACCTGCCTTGTGAATGTCATGCGAGGGCTGATTGCTAATCCGCGTTCGATTCTTCCTCGGCCACCGGTTCCTCAACAAAGGATTCTACCGTGTCCGATGCAGTTTGACCAGCCTCAATTTCCGCGTCTTCGGCGGGCAGCGCCAGGCCGTTGTCAATGTCGCGGATGCTCAGGCCCAGGCGTTGGCGGTGCGGCTCGATGCTGATGATCCGCGCCTGAATAGTCTGGCCGTCGCGCAGCAGGTCGGCGGGGTTCTCCGGCGCGGGGTCGGCGATCTGGCTGGCGTGCAGCAGAGCCTCGATGCCCGGCTCCATGCTGACGAACGCGCCAAACTGGGTCACGCGGCTGATGACGCCCTCGACGATCTGGCCGACATGGTACATCTCGTCCACCTGCGACCAGGGGTTCGGCTGCAGGCGCTTGAGCGACAGCCCGATGCGGCGGCCTTCCTGATCCAGGCGCAGCACGTAAACCTCGACCTCCTGGCCAACGCGCAAGACTTCGCGCGGGTGCTTGACGCGGTGCCAGGCCAGCTCGCTGATGTGAATCAGGCCGTCGGCTCCGCCCAGGTCTACGAACGCGCCGAAGTCGCGCAGGCCGCTGACGATACCCTTGCGGGTCTCACCCTCGGCCAGCTCCGAGAGCAGTTCGTCCTTGTTGGCGTCGCGCAGCTCGCGCTGAGCCTCGCGCTGGCTGAGCACCAGGCGGCGGCGACGGCGGTTGACCTCGATCACCTTGACGCTGATCGGCTGGCCGATCATGCCCGTCAAGAACTCCGTGCGCTCTTCCTCGTTCAGCCCGCGCGGAAGGTTGGTGACATGGCTGGCTGGCACAAAGCCGCGCAGGTTGCCAAAGGGGACGATCAGACCACCGCGGTTGGCGTCGGCCACTTCGCCGTCCCAAATCTCCTCGCTGTTCATCAACTCTTCAGCGCGCAGCCAGTCTTCGTTCTGCTTGGCCTGAGCCACTGAGACGATCATGTTGCCGTCTTCGTCTTCGGGGCGCACGATCAGGACGGGCACTTCGTCGCCGACGGAGAAGTTGGCTTCCTCGCCGAGGCGCTCCAGGTCGCTGCGCGACACCACGCCGTCGCGCTTCATGCCCAGGTCCACAAGCATTCCCATGCTGTCAATAGACTGGATGACGCCCACCACAATGTCGCCACGCATGGGCTGATTGACGAAGGATTCCTCGAGCATTGTCAAGAAATCCATATCCGGTTCTGCCACATTCGAGTGAGAGTCTGTTGTGATCATGATTCCTGCTAGATAGCCCCCAGGGGTCGTGTTTTTTGACTAGGGAACGGGCAGCAAAAAACCGGCGCGAACGTACCACTGATCGCAACCGGCGGCTATGGCCTTAGCGACTTGCTCTGGGTGCGCGGGTCTGGTTCAGTCGCTCAACGACTGTGGATACCGCAAGCAAGATACAACGTGTACCGGTCACCAAGCGACTTCACCGCGCAGCGCGCCCCCCTTTCCATAGTCGGGGGCATTATAACGAGGGAGAGCGCGTTTGTCAAAGCTATTTTTGCCGCTACACTAGTGCATGTTGGCGGAAGTCCACCAGTGGCTGTTCGATGGTTTACCCCACCCT
>CAYNHD010000518.1:0-2458 GCA_964396775.1 uncultured Thermoflexus sp.
CTCTCAAACGGCCTCTGAGGCTCTGCTGCGCCCGGCGCGACGTCAGACTTCCGAAGTTTCCAAAACTTCGGAAGTCTTTTCATTCTCGCACCCCTATTACTCTTCCAGGCCGCTCATCGCGCGGCCAGCGGCCAGCAGCGCCCGCACCATCTCCGCGTCGCGCGCCTCGGCGTAGACGCGCAGCACCGGCTCGGTGCCGCTGGGCCGGATCAGCAGCCAGCTATCGTCGGCCAGCACAAACTTGATCCCGTCGAAGGTCAGCACTTCGCGCACGGTCTGGCCGGCCATGCTGCTGGGCGCGGCGGCCTGCAGCCGCGCGACCATCTCGCGCTTGGGGACGGGTTTCTTCAGAGCGAAGTCGGTGCGCTCGTAGCACGTCGGGCCGAACTCGCGCTGCAAATCGGCCACGATCTCCTTGAGCGGCGCTTTGGCGTCGGCCATGATCTCCAACAGCAGCAGCCCCATCAGAATCCCGTCGCCTTCGGGGATGTGCCCCTTGATGCTGATCCCGCCGGACTCCTCGCCGCCGATCAGCACGTCGCCGTTGAGCATGTAGTCGGCGATGTGGTTGAAGCCGACCGGCGTCTCGTGCACGGTCAGGCCGTGATGGGCGGCGATGCGGTTGATCATCATCGTCGTGCTCACCGTCTTCACCACGTCGCCCGTCCAGCCGCGCTTGTCGGCCAGGTAGTGCAGGGCCAGCGACATGATCGTGTGCGGATCAATGAAGTTGCCGTCGCCGTCCATCGCCCCCACGCGGTCGGCGTCGCCATCGGTGGCGATGCCCACGTCGGCGTGCAGGTTGTTGATCGTCGCGGCCATCATGTCCAGGTATTTGCGGATCGGCTCCGGGTGGATGCCGCCGAAGCCGGGGTTCATCTCGCCGCGAATCTCGTGCACCTTGCAGCGCGTGCGCGACAGAATCGAGCGAATCGCCGTGCGCCCGGAGCCGTACATCGGGTCGGCGACGATGGATAGCTCGCCCTGCGAGATTTTGTCAATGTCTACCAGCGTTTCCAGGTGCTCGTAGTAGGTGTTGGTGGGGTTGAAGCGGCGGATCAGCCCTTCGTCAACGGCGCGCTCGTAGTCCATCAGGTTGGGGCCGCGCCCTTCGCGCTCGGCCAGCACCAGAAAACGCTCGACCTCGGCGCACTGTTCCGGCAGGGCCGAGCCGCCGTAGGCCGCCTTCAGTTTGAAGCCGCTGTAGCGCGGCGGGTTGTGCGAGGCGGTGATCACCACGCCGGCGGTCGCCTTCTTGTACAGGATGTTGTAGCTGATGGCCGGGGTGGGAGCGTCGGTGCGTGCCAGCCAGGTGATGATGCCGTTGGCCGCCAGCACGCGCGCCGTCTCGATGGCGAAACGGTCGGAGAGGAAGCGCGTGTCGAAGCCGACCACGACTTCCGGCGGCGTCTGGTCGCCGTTGGCGGCCATCTCCTGGCTCACGTAGTCAGCGACGGCCTGAGCCACGCGGCGCAGATTGCCGAAGGTGAAGGTGTCGGCGATGACGGCGCGCCAGCCGTCAGTGCCAAAAGCGATGCTCATGGGCGTGTTCCTCGTGTTCTGGTCGGGTGATGGTGTGCGCGTGCATGAGGATGTATCCACTGCGGACTGTAGCGCAGGCTTGTTGATGGCGCAACTTCTGTGGGCATGTGCATAACCTTGAGTTGGTGCGCATTGCCCGCACCCACTTCTGTGGGCGCATGCGGGCTGTGGAGCAGAGCCTCACCCCGAGGCGCAGCGGGTACGGACGGAGCCAGACTTCCGAAGTTTCCGAAACTTCGGAAGTCTGATGTCGGGCGCGGCAGAGCAGCGCCCCTACCGGCCAGGTGCGCGTCCTCGCCCACTAACTACGTGCGCGGCGACCCATAATAGGCTAAGATTCAGCCATCGCGCGCCGAGTGTGCGCAGCATCGTTGCGCTGCTCACCGCGCGCCAGGGGAGAGAAGGGAGCAGAGAAGGCCTCGCGGCCAAACCCCATGACCAGGCGCATTCTCATCGTCGAAGACAACCAGGACAGCCGCATCCTGCTCACCGATCTGTTGCAGTCGCTGGCCTACACCGTGCTCATTGCCGAGGACGGCGTGCAGGGCCTGGCGCTGGCCCAGGCCGAAAAGCCCGACCTGATCCTGATGGACCTCTCGCTGCCCAAGATGGACGGCTGGACGTTGACACGCCAGCTTAAGCAGGACGCAGCCCTGGTACATATTCCCATCATCGCCCTGACCGCCCACGCGATGGTCGGCGACCGCGAAGAGGCGCTGCGGGCGGGCTGCGATGACTACGTGTCCAAGCCGGTTGACATGCGCGAGCTAACCAGCAAGCTCAAGCACTATCTGCGCTGACGCCCCCGGCCCGGCAGGGGCGTCTGGCAGGCGAAGGTGGCGCCAGCCATGAAAATCCTGGTGGCCGAAGACGACCGCGACAGCCGTGAGCTGGTCTACGATATTGTGCGCAACCT
>CAYNHD010000519.1:0-2455 GCA_964396775.1 uncultured Thermoflexus sp.
AGGGGCGTATGGCGATACGCCCCATGCGCGTCAAGTGAAGGCTTCCGGGCGCGTGGTATGGGCAGAATGCCCCTCCCCCTGGCCCCCTCCCCGGCCAAGCCGAGAGGGGGAAAATGCCTTGTGCGGCGTTCCAAGTCCCCCTCTCCATCACATGGAGAGGGGAGAGAGTAGGGGCGTATTGCGATACGCCCCTACGGGATCTCACTGGCGTGCGCGGGCGTCGGCCTCGGCCAGCTCCGCCAGGAACCAACGCTCGCCCTCGCTCAACTCCGCCGCGAGCAGCAGGTCCGGGCGGTGCTGCCACGTCCGGCGAATCGCCTCGCGACGCCGCCAGCGGGCAATCGCGCCGTGATCGCCGCTGAGCAACACGTCTGGCACGGCCATGCCGCGAAACACGGGCGGGCGCGTGTAGTGCGGATATTCCAGCAAGCCCATCGCGTGCGAGTCTTCCTCTGCACCCCAGCGCGCACCAAGCACGCCGGGGATGAGCCGGGCCACCGCGTCCACAATGACCATTGCCGCCAACTCGCCGCCGGTGAGCACGTAGTCGCCGATGCTGATCTCGTCGGTGACGACGGACTGGCGCACGCGCTCGTCCACGCCCTCATAGCGCCCGCAGACCAGGATCAGCCGGTCGTGAGCGGCCAGTTCGGCGGCGACGCGCTGGGTGAAGACGCGGCCCTGCGGCGTGAGCAGGATCACCGGCGCGCTCGCGTCAGCGCCGCGCACATCTTCGACCGCCGCCACCAGCGGGCCGGCCATCATGACCATGCCGCCTCCGCCGCCGTAGGGTGTGTCGTCGGTGGTATGGTGTTTGTCCGGGGCGTAGGCGCGGATGTCGTGCCGCCGGACGATGAGCAGCCCGCGTTCCTGGGCGCGCTTGAGGATGCTCTCGGTCAGCGGGCCGTCGAACATAGCCGGGAAGAGAGTCAGGATGTCAATGATCATGGCGAGCGCCCTCACTGGGGTGGCAGGTTTGCTGTCTGCGCCGCGATCCTACCACGCGCCGGCGCGCCCGACTATGCGGCAACGCCTGCCTGTGCTAGACTGGTGAGCATGAGCGAGAGAAGTGACCTCCTGATAGCCAACATCGGGCAGCTTTGCACGGTGCCCGCCCACAACGGCGGGCCGCAACGCGGGGCTGCATTGGGCGATTTGGGGCTGCTGACCGGTGCCGCCGTCGCCATCCGCGATGGTCTGATTGTGGCGACCGGAGATGAGGCAACGCTGCACCGCCAGTACGCGCCGGCGCATACGCTGGACGCCGGCGGGAGGCTCGTCACGCCCGGCCTGGTGGACCCGCACACACACGTCATCTGGGCCGGGGATCGCGCCGACGAGTTTGAGCGGCGCATCGCCGGAGTCACGTACCAGCAGATCATGGTCGAGGGCGGGGGGATCAACCGCACCGTGCGCGCCACCCGCGCCGCCGAGCCGCAGACGCTGGTCGCCCAGTCGCAGGAGCGCCTGCTGACCATGCTGGCGCATGGCACGACGACCGTCGAGTGCAAGAGCGGCTACGGCCTGGAGACGCGAACCGAGATCGCCATGCTCAATGCCATCGCCACGCTCGATGCCGAGTTGCCGCTCGACCTGGTGCCGACCTTCCTCGGCGCGCACGCCATCCCGCCGGAGTATGCCGACGATCCCGACGGCTACGTAGACCTCCTTGTGGGCGAGATGCTGCCCGCCGTCACGGAGTGGGCGACGGCGCGCTGGCCGGGAGGCGTCTTCTGCGATGTCTTCTGCGAAGTCGGCGCGTTCAGCCTGGCCCAGACGCGCCGCATTCTGGAAGCGGCGCGCGAAAAAGGGATGCCGCTGAAGGTACACGTGGACGAGTTCGAGCCGCTCGGCGGAACGCGGCTGGCGGTGGAACTGGGCGCGGTCTCCGCCGATCACGTCGTGGTCACGCCGGAGGACGAGATCGAGGCGCTGGGCCGCTCCAAGACTGTTGCCGTGTCTCTGCCGCCGACCCCCTTTGGCCTGGCCCACACGCGCTACACGCCGGCGCGCCGCTTTCTGGCGGCGGGGGCGGCGCTGGCCATCGCCACCGACTGCAACCCCGGCACCGGCTGGAACGAGAGCATGACCTTCGTCATGGCCCTGGCGACGCGCTACCTGCGCCTGACGCCCGCCGAGGCGCTGGCAGCAGCCACGATTAACGCCGCATACGCCATCGGGCGGGGCCACCGGGTGGGTAGCCTGGAGCCGGGCAAGCAGGCCGATCTGGTTATCTGGAAGGTGCCCGCCTACCCGCACCTCAGCTATCGCTTCGGGAGCAACCTGGCACAGATGGTGATCAAGCGCGGGCAGGTGGTATTCACAGCGTGAAGTTGCTGCAGGGGGTGCGTGCAAGGCTTGTCAGGTAGGGGCGCTGCTCTGCTGCGCCCGTCATAGGTGCGTATGGCCATATGCCCCTGCGCAGCCTCACCCCCGCTCGGCCCCGAAAGAGACT
>CAYNHD010000520.1:0-2445 GCA_964396775.1 uncultured Thermoflexus sp.
TACTACTGCTCCCGCGATGATATTGTCTTCGACCCGGAAACCGGCGAGTCGTGCCACCCAGCCGACTTGCACGAGTTTCTCTACGCCGGTCTACACGGATAAAGGAGTCTGGGCGGATACCGCGCCGCGCTTTCCTCCCGTTCGGCCCGTTCAGCGCGGCAAAACGTGATGGATGTTACTGACAAGGCGCAGCCTGGCGTGTTAAGCTCTCGACCAGACTGCGCTTTGTTTTCAGTCAGGTTAGGAGAGTGCCTTGACCACGACCTCTGTGGATGTGCTGGTCATCGGCGGCGGCGCGACCGGAGCCGCCGCCCTCTACGATCTGGCGCGGCGCGGCGTGCGCGCCCTGCTGGTAGACCAGCTCGACTTCACCACCGGCACATCGGGGCGCTACCACGGCCTGCTCCATTCCGGCGGGCGCTACGCCGGGCGCGACCTGGAGACCGCCCGCGAGTGCATCGTCGAGAACCGGGTGCTGCGCCGCATCGTCCCCTTCGCTGTCGAGGACACAGGCGGGCTGTTCGTCGCCACGCCCGCCGATCCCGCCGATTTCCCTGCCCGCTGGCTGGATGGCTGCGCCAAAGCGGGTATCCCCACCGAGGCGCTGAGCGCGGCCCAGGCTCGCGCCGAAGAACCCGCGCTGACCCCGGCCATCACCGCCGTCTACCGCGTGCCGGACGGGTCGGTGGACTCCTTCGACATGATTCACGGCTTCGTCGAGGCGGCGCGCGACCTGGGCAGCGACGCCTGGATTTACCAGCAGGTGACCGGGCTGCTGCGCGAAGGCGACGCCGTGGTCGGCGCGACGCTGCAAGACACGCGCAGCGGCGAGGAGCGCACTGTTCGCGCGGCCTGCGTGCTCAACGCGACCGGCCCCTGGGCGGGCGTCGTGGCGCAGTTGGCCGGACTGGACGTGAGCGTGAAGTTCGACCGGGGCGCGATGATCGCCATGAACACGCGCTGGGTCAACACGGTCGTCAACCGCCTGCGCCCCGCCTCCGACGGCGACATCCTGGTGCCGGTGGGCACGGTCTGCGTGCTGGGCACCACCTCCGTGCACACCGACGCGCCGGACGATTACCGCGTCGAAGCGTGGGAGGTGAGCAAGATTCTGGCCGAGGCCGATGTGGTCGTGCCGGGCATCCGCTTTGGGCGGGCATTGCGTGCCTGGGCGGGCGTGCGCCCGCTCTACGAACCGCCTGAAGCCGGTAATGCGGACGCGCAGGGCCGCGACGTGGCGCGTACCTTCTCCGTGCTGGATCACGCCGCGCGCGATGGTGTGCGCGGCCTGGTGACGGTCACCGGCGGCAAGCTGACCACCTGCCGTCTGATGGCCGAAAAAGCGGTGGATGCCGTCTGCGCGCAGCTTGGCATCAGCGCGCCCTGCACCACTGCCGACGAAGTGCTGCCCCTCCCCGCCGCGACTGCCGGGCGCTACCATCGCCTGGATCACCGCCTGCACAAGCTGGAGCACGGCGAGATGCCCGGCGAATTGATCTGCGAGTGCGAGATGGTCACCCGCCCACAGCTTGAAGCGGCCATCACCGCCTACGGCGACCAGCCGGTGGCCCTGGACGACCTGCGCCGCGACCTGCGCCTGGGCATGGGGCCGTGCCAGGCGGGTTTTTGCAGCGTGCGCGCGGCGGGCATTCTGCAGGCGGTCAAGGGCCAGGCCAGCGCCGAGGCGACGGCGGCCTTGAGCGCGTTCGTGGACGAGCGTTTTCGCGGCGTGCGGCCCCTGCTGTGGGGCCACCAACTGCGCCAGCTTTACCTCGACGAGCTGATTTACCGGCGCACGCTCGGCCTTGACCGGCTGCCCGGCGAAGGCATCCCCCAGGCGACAATCGCTGCGCCGGGCGAGGAGGCCGCCCATGGCTGAGAAACGCAAAGCGGGCCGCTGCACCATAGACCCCCACGCGGGCCGGGGTACTGATGTGATCGTCATCGGCGCAGGTCTGGCCGGGCTGCTGGCGGCGGTTCACGCCGTCAAAGCCGGGGCGCGCGTCCGTCTGATCGCCAACGGCTGGGGTCAGCAGATCGTCAGCCCCGGCTGGATCAGCGTGTGCGACCGCGCCGACGACGACGTGATCGCCGAGGTGCGCGGCTATGCGGCGCTGCACCCCGATCATCCCTATGCCCTGGCCGGGCTGGACGCGCTGGTCTGCGCGCTGGACTTGTTCCAGGACATCGCCGAGGAGATCGGCGAGCCGGTCGTCATGCGCCCCAGGGACGGGCACAACCTGCGCCTGCCGACCATGCTCGGCGCCATTCAGACGCCGCTGCTTGCCCCGGCGGGTATCGCCGCCGGAGACTTGACCGGCGTTAATGGCCCGGTGCTGATCGTGGGATTCGCTGGCTGGCGCGACTTCTACCCGGCGCTGGTGGCCGGCAACCTGAGCGCGCAGGGCATTGCCGCGCGCGCGCTGACGGTGACTCTGCCCGCCG
>CAYNHD010000521.1:0-2428 GCA_964396775.1 uncultured Thermoflexus sp.
CTCTCCAACCTGTCTTTTCTCTGCGCTCTCTGCGCCTCAGCGGTGATCTCTTGCGCCAGCAATGAGATACGCTCTGCTGCCAGGGCATGACAGCGTTCTAACACGGAACATACATTTGCCGCCTGTGATCTGAGCTACAATTTACGTGGGGTTGACCGGCGTGCCTGGCAGCACAACGCGCCAGACAATCGGTCGGCGCCCACGATGTCTTATGGATACGCAAACCGATCTGAAGCGAGAGCTTGAGTTTCTGCGCGAGCAAATGCACGCCTCCGACCAGAAGATCGCGCGGCTGCAAAACGCGCTGGATACCTGCGACGACCGCCTGGAGTCCAGCGGCCTGACCGCCATGCTGCACGCCGCCCGCCTGGAGCGCGACCTGCTGAACGCGGTGATCATGCGCCAGGTGGACAGCCACGCGCTGTCACTGCAAGCGGTGATCCTGGATCAGCAGGAGGCTATCCGCCAGGCAACTGGCCCCCAGATGCTGCACTGGCAGCGCGGACACCCCACGCCCACCGCCTACTGGGACGCCGAGATCCGGCAGGCGTATCTTGACGACCTGCTGCGCCGCTTCCACGCCTGGCAACATGGCCGCCCATACTACCCACCAGCCACAAGCGCCCGCGACACGCACGCCGCCGCCCCGGAGTACGCCCATCCCTGGTACCCGTCCTCGCCGGACGGCAGCGACCTGGCTCAGCCCGATTCAGAGCCGCCCGTCACTGTCTCCGACGAAGCGTTGGCCGACGCGCTCAAGCACGCCGGCTGCCCCGCCGACCATCTGACCCTCATCGTGGAACCGGACGGCTTCGTGCTGGCTACCGGCTACGCGCACAGCGAAGCCGAGCGCGAGCAGTGCCTTACCGCTTTGGTGGGCGTGGAGGGCGTGCGCGAGGTGCTGACCGGCATCGTCATCGCCGACCCGGCGCGCTGCCCGGTGTGCCAGGCTGCGCAGGCCAATGGGCGGGCGCGCCACTGATCCGCCCGCCTACGCATCGCCCGGCATGAAGCGGATCGACTCGATCATGAGGTCTACAATGTCCTGCGGGGTAGATGATTTGCGCGGCGCGACATAGTCCACGCGCAGCCATAAGACAATGCCGCTGTGCTCGACGTAGACATCCCACGCGGCCTCATGCCAGTCACCGAGGCTGGTAAAGGCATAGTAGTACGCTGTGTTGCCGTCCACCTCAATGGTGTGCCGCTCATAAGTCACCTCAGCATCGGGACTCGTGCTGAACCCCTGCTGGTGCCATTCGTACTTGGTCTTGGCCCAGCTTCCGTCGTCGTAGGCCTGTGAGGTGCGCGGCACGTCCATGATGATGACCGACATCCGCTCGTCGGGCAGGCTCCCCCCGGTCAGCGACTGGCGCATCCCTTCGGCGATGAGCGCGCCCAGGTCAATCTCCCTCCCGGCGAAGAGGTCTACTTCGTTGTACAGCTCGTGGTTGGCCACGCCGCAGACGGGATAACCGAGCGCCTCGCGCTCGCAGCGCGCGTTCCAGCCAGCCGGATAATCCATTGTGAACAGCCCGCCATCCAGCGCCGAGGTAGCGATCCCCGGCTCGCCAGATAGATGCAGCCAGCCCTGATCATCCGCCACGATCAACAGCACCATCACCAGCAGGAACACTAGGAAACCGCCCAGCCCAAAGACCATGATCCGCGTGACCGCGCGCTTCTCCGCCGCGCTGACGGTGGGCGCTGCCGGTGTCGGTTGTCCCTCGGCCACAAAAGCCAGGCCCGGCCCCCAGTCCGGCTGGTGGCCTGTGCCGGGCGGCTGAGCATCGCCGGGGCCGTGCTTGCCAAGCCGGGCATAGGCCGCCGGGTCGAAAACGCGCCCGCCCTCAGCGCCAGCAGCCGGCTGCTCGGCGGGCACCAACGCCCGTGTGCTCACATCCTCTAGGCCCGCGAAGGGGCTGTCTACCGGCTCGCCAGTGAACGGGTCAATGCCTGGCGAGGTCTGCGCCGCGAATTCTTCGAACGAGGGTACGGCGCTCTCGTCCGGTGGCGGAGTGGGCGCATCCAGCCGGCGCAGGGGTATCGCGGGCTGTTTCTGGCGCGCGGAGTCCGGCGGAGCGTTCACAACGGGGATGACAAAGAAGGAATCGTCCGGCTCGTCGTCCGGCGTTTCGGTGAGTCTGGCAGCGGGCGCGGGAGCGAGCGCGGCGAGACGGGCGCGCGCCCGCTCGTGGGTGGGATCAATCTTGAGCATCTGTTCCAGGCATTGCCGCGCCACATCCCGGTTGCTGACGGCGTGCGCCATCAGCCACCACGCGCGAGCATCATCCTGGTGCCCGGCCAGGTACGGCTTGAGGATCGCCCCCGCCTGCTGGCGCTGACCGGCCTTGAGCAGCCGGTATGCCTCAACAAGCTCCTCTGGAGTGGATGGGCTGGTCATGAGTCCCCCTGTGACGGCTGAGCG
>CAYNHD010000522.1:0-2403 GCA_964396775.1 uncultured Thermoflexus sp.
AGTTTTGAAAACTTCGGAAGTCTGGCTGCGGGCCATTCTCTCACCCCGCGCCCTGCAGAATGGCTGTGATCGCTTCGACCGATGGCTCTGCTTGGTGCAGCCGGTTGGGGTGCGCGGCGCGGATGCCCGCCAGCGCGTCGCGGTGATAGCCGATGGTCGCGTCGGGGTCCTTGAGGACGTGCCCGGTCAGGATGCCGACGACGGTTTCGTGCGGGCGGATGACGCCCGCCTCGACCAGGGCGCGCGTCCCGGCCAGCGAGCAGGCCGACGCCGGCTCGCAGCCGATGCCCTGCCGGTCAATCAGCGCCTTGGCGTCCATAATCGCCTGGTCGCTCACCTGGGCGACGACGCCATCCGTCCAGCGCAGGGCGCGCACGGCTTTAGGGTAGTTGACCGGGTTGCCGATCTTGATCGCGGTGGCGATAGTCTCGGCGTGCACCGCCTCATAGCGGGCGAAGCCGCTCTGGTAGGCGCGGTAGAGCGGGTTGGCCCCCTCCGCCTGGATGATCGCCAAGCGCGGCAGGCGGTCAATGAGGCCAAGCTGGTGCAGTTCGTGCAGCGCCTTGCCGAAGGCCGAGCTATTGCCCAGGTTGCCGCCGGGACACACCACCCAGTCCGGCACCCGCCAGCGAAGCTGCTGGATCGTCTCGAACATAATGGACTTCTGCCCCTCCAGCCGGAAGGGGTTGACCGAATTGAGCACGTAGATGCCCAGCGCGTCGGCGATCTCGCGCACCAGGGCCATGTTGCGGTCGAAGTCGGCGCTGATCTGCACGCACGTCGCGCCATAGGCGATGGCCTGCGACAACTTGCCCAGTGCGATCTGCCGGTCCTGGAAGAAGACGATGCCCTCCATCCCGGCATAGGCGGCGTAGGCAGCCATAGACGCCGAGGTGTTGCCGGTGGAGGCGCAGGCCACGCGGCTCATGCCCAGGGCGCGCGCCTGAGTCACGCCGCTGGTCATGCCCCGGTCTTTGAACGAGCCGGTCGGGTTCTCGCCCTCGTGCTTGAGGTAGAGCGTGCTCACGCCCGCCCACGCCGCCAGCGCGGGCGCGGGGTAGAGGTTGGTGTTGCCCTCGTTGCGCGTGACAATCTGCGCGTCGGCCAGGCCGGGGGCGATCAGTTCCTTGAAGCGCCACACGCCGCTGCTGGTCGGCGCGTCGAGCGTCCCCAGCCGCCGGTCGAACACGTCGCGCGAGGCGGTCGCCCGCAGCGCGTCCAGGTCGTGCTGCACGTCGAGCAGGCCGCCGCACGTCTCGCAGGTGTACAGCACGGCGTTTATGGGGTATTCTCGTCCGCAGTCCATACACTTGAGCAAGCTGAACATCGTGTCCGCCTCGTGGTGTGCCTGAGTGCGCGCAAAACCTGCCAGCGGTAGGGGTGCTGCTCTGCTGCACCCTAATCTTTGCCCGCTGCTCTGCGCAATCGGGGCCGCCAACCGCCACAAGGATAGCACCGATCATGGGGATTGCCAGAGCAGAAGCCTTCGCGCCCGCCAGCATGGGCAACTACGGCGTGGCGTTCGATGTCATTGGCGTGGCCTTCGCCGAGCCAGGCGATGTGATCAGCGCGGAATGGCGCGACCAGCCCGGCGCGATCATCGCCTCGATTGAAGGGGATAGGGGGCGGCTGCCGCTCGACCCCGCTCTGAACACGGCGACCGTCGCCGCCAACAGCCTGCTCAAGCGCCTCGGCCTGACGCGGGGCGTCAGCCTGGCCCTGCAGAAGGGCCTGCCGTTGGGCAGCGGTCTGGGCAGCAGCGCGGCCAGCGCGGTCGCGGCGGTGGTCGCTGTCAACGCCCTGGCTGGCGAGCCGCTGTCGCGTGAGGAACTGCTGCCCGCCTGCCTGGACGGCGAGGCGCTGATCAGTGGCTACCATCCCGACAACGTGGGGCCGAGCCTGCTCGGCGGCATCACCCTGATCACCGGTGCTCACCTGACCGAGATTCGTCGGATGCCCGTGCCGGACAATCTGCGCTTCGCCCTGATCACGCCCAACCTGTCCGTGTCTACGGCGGCGGCGCGCGCCCTGCTGCCCAGGACTGTGCCGCTGCGGGCGATGGTCGCGCAAACGGCGGCGGTCGCCCGGCTGGTGGACGCCCTGCATCGCGGCGACCTGGAGGCGATGGCCGAGGCGATGGAGCGCGACGGGATCATCGAGCCGGCGCGCGCGCACCTGATCCCCTTGCTGGCCGAGGCGCGCGCCACCGCCAAGCGCGCCGGGGCGCTCAACCTGGTCATCAGCGGGGCCGGACCGACGCTGGCCTCCGTCTGCGCCGGGGACGAGACGGCGGAGCGCGTCGCGGCGGCGCTGGGCGCGCTCTACGATGAGGCGGGCATCGGCTGCATGGCCCGTGCGACCAGTGTCTCGGCGGAAGGGGCGCGCGTGCTGGCGGTGGAGTAG
>CAYNHD010000523.1:0-2402 GCA_964396775.1 uncultured Thermoflexus sp.
CGGCGGAGAGGGGGCAAGCCGAGCGCAGCGAGGCTGGGGGTGAGGTCAATGCCCCTGCGTCAAGCAAGTCGCTAACCACCTTTGCACACGTTCCGAAGGCCAGACCGTCCCCATCGTAACAACAGGTGTTGTACTATTGTGTAGTTTTGTGATATAAATTTCTCAAGAATACAGCCGGCAGGGTGCGCCACGCACCAATGGGGTCTGCCGGTCGTGTCTCAGCGCCATGCGCGCCCGGTCTCGCTCGCCCGACTCTGCCTGGAGTTGTTTTCTGGAGGTTCTATGTCTCATCTTGACGCACGCACCGTATCTGGACGCCTGCTGCGAGGGCTGATGCTGGCGGCCTGGGTTCTTGCGCTGGCGGGCACGCTGGTCGGCGGGCAGCCCGCCCAGGCCGCGACCAATTCTTTCGCCAACCTGACCGCCATCACAGTCGGCCCACCTGCCGGGCCTGGCAGCCTCTACCCATCTCAGGTCGTCGTGGCGGGGCTGGCGGGCAACATCCTGGATGTCAACGTCACCCTGCACGGCGTGAACCATAATCGCCCGGACGATCTGGATGTGCTGCTGGTAGGCCCCCTGGGTCAGACGGTGATTCTGACCTCGGATGCCTGCGGTAATCTGAATCCCGGCGGCGCCGACTTCACCTTCGACGATGAAGCTGCCGCCCCCTTGCCGGACACCGATGGAGGCACCGCCTGTGTGACGGGCACTTATCAGCCCTGGAATTATTCCGGGGGCGGCACTGACGACTACAGCGCGCCAGCGCCAGCCGGACCCTATGGCGCGACGCTCTCTGTCTTCGATGGCACGGTGGCCAACGGTACGTGGAGCCTCTACATCACGGACGACAACAGCAGCTATGGCGGCACCATCGGCGGCTGGAGCCTGACCATCGAGTCCGAGGATGTGCCGGTGGAGCCAGGGAAGCCAGCCGCGCCGATCATCACCGCGGAAGACGTGCTGCGCTCGCAGGCAGCGTACTGCGCCGACCTGACTGGGGCGACCAACCCGATTGTGCGCGCCGACATCCCCAGCGGCACGGTGACGAACGGCGGCGTGTACTGTCGCGTCATCGCTGAGAACGGCGCGTTCGTGGCCATGCATAACGGCGCGGCAGCCATCGGCAACGCCGATGTGCTCGCTCAGGGCGTCATCCACGCAGTGGACGTGTTCGGGATGGCCGGTGGGGGCGGCTTCGTTGCTTTCAACAACCCCATTGAGGTCTGCCTGCAAGGTAGCGGGCGCTTCCTGTTCCTGGACGCGGCGACCTCACCGCGCGCCCTGAGCCAGCTTCCGGCGGTCGGCAAAGGCGGCTACACCTGCGCCAGTGTGCCAGGCGCGGGGACGGTGGTGCTGGTGCCCTAAGCGCGCCGCAGCGCCCGGTGAGCACAGGACCAGCGGCAGGGGGTGCGCCTCCTGCCGCTTGTTTTTTGTTGGGGGGCGGCGACCGGATGAGGGGATCGGTGGTCAGTAATCAGTTGCCAGTGATCGGTTTTCGGTGGGGGACTAGGGGTCGCTCACTTCTCCCCGCTTCCCACTCACTGCGCCCCTGGCGGCGGCACCGTCGGCGGGAGGCCCGGCGTCTCGCCAGGCGCGAAGCCGTGCGTCAGCGTGCCGAAGCATACATCCTGGCTGCAATCGCCGGGCCGATTGATCTGAGCCGCCCACTGCGCCACATTGCCAAAGCGGGAGAACTGGGTGTAATAGCGGTAGGCCACTTCCAGCGCCGAGTCGTGCTTCCACTCGGTGTGGCTGTCCACGATGATCGCGTCAATGGCCCGCTCGATGGACCCCCGGCCCGGATACAGGTGAGTCGTGTGCGTCTTGCCACTGGAATCCACGAAGGTGTAGTCGGGGATGTCGGTCAGGTCTATGTTGTCGTAGCACGAACGGTCGCCGCGCCGCAGCAGCAATTCGCACTGCTGGATGACGTTGCCCAGGTGCACCTGCGGGTAATTCTGGTACTCGCCATTGTAGCGCGGGATGTTGCAGGCTTCTTCGCGGCGGGCGTCTTCGGAGATGATGCCGTTCTCGGTGATCTGCGACTTGACGGGCGGCCAGTCTGCGCGCTGCTGATCGCCGTCCATGAAGTCGCACGCGCTGCTGGAGTGGTACTCGACGCGGTAGCCGTTCATGCGGTCGAGCGCCAGCCGGTTGGCGTGCTCGTAGGCCTCCGCCGGGGTGAACAGCGCGTCCTGCCCGCCGTTGATCTGCGGCGGGAAGCGGTGCGCCAGCAGCACATCGGGCCGGTCCCACAGGTAGTCGGCGATGGCTGCCAGCGTCGCCGTCGCCGCCGCACCCCAATTGCTCTGGCTGTCCTCGGCGGTGTACGACACCACGTAATAAGGATTCTTGACCAGCCAGTTCTGGAACAGCGCCTTGCAGTCGCCGGTGCCGAT
>CAYNHD010000524.1:0-2394 GCA_964396775.1 uncultured Thermoflexus sp.
GGGAAAGGGGAGCCTCCCCGCCAGCGGGGAGGGACTACAGGGTGGGGTCAGGGCGTTACCCATGCGCCGTGCCCTGCACGCTACGCCGAACGTGCGGAGTTCGTAACACGCTCTAGGCACAAGGTTTTGCCCGATGTCGTGGATGGGAGTATGGGAGGCGAGTCATGGCCGATGATCTAGATGCCCTGCGCCGCTCGGCATTGGAAGAAGAAATCACCCTTGATCCGTTTGAAGACCACATGGCCGCTGAGGTCAGCTCCGACAAGATGTTTGGCATGACCGCCGCCGAGCGCATGTTTGTCTCGATTGGCTGCTTCATCCTGACCAGCCTGGCCGGGTTTCTGCTGCTCCTGATCATGGACAAGATCGCCCTCTAGGGCGGAGGGGCGATGACCACCGGGGGGAACCCTCTGTCGCTCGGCGCGTGGACTCAGCGCGTGTTTGTCACGTTGCTGCTCGGCGCGCTGTTCGTCGGCGTGTGGGCGCTGCGCGAAGTCTTCCTGATGACCTTTCTGGCCATCATCCTGGCCATCGTCCTGCACATCCCTGTCCAACGCCTGCAACGCCTGGGCCTCAGGCGGAGCCTGAGCGTTTTTGTCTCGCTGGCCGGATCGATCCTGGCGGTGGCCCTGTTGCTGGTGCTGATCGTGCCCGTGTTCGCCGTGCAGGTGCGGTCGCTGGTAGACGACCTGCCCGATTTCATTGACCAGGCGCAGGCCACTTACGACGAGCAGGCCGCCGAGCAAGACTGGCTGCCGGACATCAAGTGGGATAGCGTCACCGAGGGCAACGTCTCCGACTTTCTGATCGAGCAGGCCGGCAAGCTGACGCGCAGCGTGTTCCCCTTCCTCAGCGGCATCGGCGGCGCGATCACCAGCACCATCTTCGTCTTCTTCATCACCGTGTTCTTCATCACCGAGCCGGTCAGCTACCTGGAGGCGCTGCTGACGCTGTTCCCGCGCGCGTACCGCCCGCGCGCGCTGGAGGTCTTTGAGCAGCTTGCCGCCATGCTGCAACGCTGGTTCGTCGGCCAGTTGATCTCGATGACCATGAGCGGCCTGGCCATTGCCTTTGTCACCGGGGCGATCCTGCGGCTGCCCAACGCGGCGGCGCTCGGCGTCATCTCCGGGATCATGGAGTTTGTGCCCAACTTCGGGTCCATCATCGCCGTCATTCCGGCGGTGATCATCGCCCTGGCTGAAGACCCCCTCCTGGTGCCGTTCACCATCCTGGCCTACCTGCTCGTCCAGCAGGTGCAGAGCAACATCGTCATGCCGCGCATCATGGCCCGCCAGATTCAGATTCCGGCGGCGAGCGTCCTCATCGCGCAGATCATCGGCGCGGCGTTGTTCGGGTTTCTGGGCGTGCTGCTGGCCCTGCCGCTGGCCATTGTTGTGCTGGTGCTGGTGCGCGAAGTGTACGTGCACGACATCCTCAACGCGCAGGCGGCGCGCGTCCAGACGCTATCCCGCGCGGACGGCACGCAGTACCGCCGGGTGACGACCGAGGTCTATCGCCCGGAGACGCTCTCGCCCGGCGAGGCGGCGCTGGTTCGCGCCACCGGCAGCGACCTGTTTGGGAGCGACCGTGCGCAGATTGTGGAGATCATCACGCCGCCGTCGCCCGCGCTGGAGCAGGCGTCGCGCAGCCAGCAGGCCGTCTGGATGGCGATTCTGGCGCTGACGGTGGCGCAGGGTGTGGCGTTGGTGCGGTCGCTGGTGGGGGGAGAGCGCGGTTAACGGTAGAGGTGGCCTGTGGGGTGAGAGGAAGAGTCGTTGGTCGCGCTCTTGATGAGGGCGCGAGCCTGGGCGGGATCGGTGGCGTAGGCCACGCGCTCTCTGTGGGCCAGGGTGTTGTGCAGCAGGGTGGCGACGCGCTGGTAGCGCGTCTCGCTGAACAGGACGACCAGGGGTAGCCCCATCTCGCCCAGACGATCTACCAGATTGCTGAGGCGGACGATGCTCAGCGGGGAGTGCTCGCGCACGTCGAGCACGATGCCGCGCACGCCGCGCCGATCCTGGATCAGGCGAAGCGCCGCACGCGCGATCTCCTCGATGAGCGCCGGCGTCAGGCTCACATGGGGTTTCACCTGGCAGATGCCGTCTTGCCACACTTCGAGCGTAAACCGCTCTCGGTGCAGGCCCGCTTGATCGTTCATGGCATTTTCCATGCCCCCTCCATGCATAAGAATGAGTGCATGGGTTAATTCTGTCTTCATTATCGTGATGCGCGATCAAAGGGTGATAAAAAGAGTCCAAAAGAATTGTGAAAGTCTGCGCACTGCGGGGGGCAAGGGTGCGGACAGCAATGCAGGAAGGATGAAGATGGCGTTTTGCGGACCTCACCCCCAGCCTCGCTGCGCTCGGCTTGCCCCCTCTCCATTCGAATGGAGAG
>CAYNHD010000525.1:0-2393 GCA_964396775.1 uncultured Thermoflexus sp.
GCACGCTGCGCCCCGCGCAGGTAGGCGACTGCCGCCCACAGCGTCAGCGCGACGACCAGATCGGCCAGGGCATCGTTGTTCACGCTGGCCAGGATGCTGAGATGCTGCGGCAAAAAGGCGACAAACCCCGCCCCGGCCAGGGCCAGGCTCGTCCGGCCTGGCAGCGCCGCGCGAATGACCGCCCAGGCCCCAATCACCGCGCCCGCGCCGAGCAGCGCCGAAACCAACCGCAGCGCCAGCAGGTCTCCGCCGGACAGCGCGTAGACCGGCGCTTGCAGCAGGTAGTAGAGCGGCGGCTGGTGATCCTCGTATTGGATCGTGTCCAACCGATCCAGCAGCGCCGGGTCGAAGCTGCTCGCCTTCAGTTGTTCCTGGTAGTCCTGCTGCCAGTCGCCGGGGGAGATGACCGGCAGGCGGCCCTCGTCGGCGATCTGGCGCACGTAGTTGTAGTGCGCCGGTTCGTCGGGGGCCTGCCAGTCGGGGGTGCGGGCGGCGTATAGCCCGGCCAGGGCCAGGTACACTGCCACGAGCACGCCAAGCGCAACCCTCTCCACATAACATATGGTGGGATGTCTACGTATGTCTCCCGACTCACGAATGTTCATGTTGACGGAGAGCCTCATCTAGTGCATAATATATATGCAGGACCGAACCCATCTACAGTGGTGGATGTAGGCCCTGCTCGGAACCCCTTTACGGGGTTTCGCTGTTTTATGGCCGAATGATGCCGTCCGGATCCTTCCTGGTTGCCTCTCGCACAAGGATAGGGGCCAGGCTGTCAAAAGCCGTATCTAAACCATATTTGGTCTTGGAGGGAATGGGTCGTTCCCGTCGCAGTAATGCATACGCGCTGAAATCAACCAACTGCACGAAGTAGGATTGAGCAGAATCTTTGAAGAAAGGGTCTTCCACGACACGCTCTAGAGGAATGTTCTTCCACGTTGCTTCTGTATCTTGCCACATACCATACTGGCTGGGGATTGGATTATAAACATACATCCTGCGCACGAGACGGGTGTAGGCTACCTCTTTGCCTTCGTCACATACCAGAACCGCATAGCTGCCCCACGCTTCAAGCGTCCGGTTGATGCGGTTGAGCATTCGCTCAAAGGCTCTCTCGTCTTGGTTCAGGGGGAATACTGCGTTGAAAAGCCTGGCCCCAGGGAAAGCGGCCATCATCGCCAGCGTTCCTTTGAAGATTGTAGCCCTCTCCCCTTTAGTGACAATTCGATCTGAAGGTCTGCCTCGCCCTGAGACGAACTTCCAGGCGTGAAGTTCTTGGTGCACATAGATACCATACGTGCGCCGTAACTCCCGGCGAAAGTCACGGACTATCTGGAAGGTTGGATGCCATTGATCAACGGGAATCGCGAGAGCAGAAAACACACACAATACTTCATCGCGCGAGTCGTCAATATAGATGAGGTGCATGACTTTCGCCTTCTCGTACTGCTCTCAAAAGTGAGACGTAAGATAGTTGCGCCGGGGCACTGCGATTTCGCTCTGCCAGGGGAGCCAATGAGATGCAGAGAACCCTTAAAAGGGTTCTCTGCGGCCTCTGTGCCTCGGCGGTGAATTCCCCTCTCACCATGCCAGCACCCGTTACGATCCCTGCCCCGGCTGAGTCTCCGCTTCGCGCGGCTGGCCCAGGCGAGCGCGCTCCTCGTCAACCAGCGTCGGCTCCAGCTTGCGGAAGAGTGGTTGCGGCTCGCGCAGCGCCTGCCCAACCGGTAGGCGGCTCGGCTCCCAGCGCCCGACGACGCGCTCATCGGCGTGGTAAGTCAGTGCCTCGTGGGGGCGCTCGCTCTCCTGGAAGGTCTCGATGCACTGCTCGCCAAACAGCGTCCCGTTGTAGCCCAGGTATTCGTGCACGCGCTGCGAGGTGAAGGGCAGGAACGGGGCAAAGAGGGTCTTGAGGTTGTCAATGCAGCGCAGGGCGGTGTAGATCGTCGTCGCTGCTGCTCCCCTGTCCTCGCCGATCACCTTGAACCAGGGCGCGCGGTCGAGATAGCCGTTGACCTCACGGGCCAGGGCCATCGCCTCGCTGAGCGCGTCGCGCAGGCGCACCGCTGCCAGCAGCCCACCGACCGTCTCGAAGCCGCCCTCCACCTTGCTGAGAATCTCGCGATCTATGTCGCGCAGCGCGCCGGGGTCGGGCACCACGCCGCCGAAGTGTCTGTGCGCAAACTTGAGCACGCGGTTGACCAGGTTCCCCCAGGCCGCCAGCAGCTCGGTGTTGTTGCGCATGACAAAGCCTTCCCAGCTCCAGTCGGAGTCGCGGCTTTCGGGGAAGGTCATGGCGATGTAGTAGCGGATGGGGTCGGGGTCGTAGCGGTCAAGGATGTCCGGCACCCAGATCGCCCAGTTGCGGCTCTTGGAGAACTGCTGCCCTT
>CAYNHD010000526.1:0-2377 GCA_964396775.1 uncultured Thermoflexus sp.
CGCTCAGCCCGCAGATGACCCTCGACGACGCCCTGACCGCCCTGACCGGCGTCGCCATGCCCCTGCTAACGGTGGATCAGTTGAACAGCCTGGCCTGGGAGGGCTTCTTCCAGTGGCGGCTGGCGCTCGAGCCGCAGCTTGTCACGCAGCCGGCCAACAGCGGCGCGTTCCTCGACCTGTACGACTTGCAGAGCGTCGCCGCGTCCAGCGAAGCGGCGCTGCGCCTGGAAAGCCCGGCCTACGCCGCGCAGCCCGTGCCGCAGGTCGTCGCCGTGACCATCGGGCGCGACGCCGCCTCGCAGACCTATGCCTACGCCGAGACGACGCGCACCGACAACGGCGTGACCATCCCCGCCGGGACGGTCATCTGGCGGCTGAGCAGCGGCACCTGGAAGCGGGTGAACTGACGGGGGATGCCCTCTCGGTCACCCTTCAGAGGGGCACGGCCATTTAAGGTTGATCTGGGGTCTGGAACGGCTCTTCTCTTTACCTCACCCCCGCCTGGCGCTGACGCGCCTTTCCCCCTCTCCGTAAACGGAGGGGGAAAGGCCGAGCGGAGCGAGGCCAGGGAGTGAGGTTAACCGGACGCCATCTTCGTGCTTTCTGCGTGCTATCCCCCCGCTCGCCCGATTACCCCGCGCCGTACTCGTAGAACCCCCGCCCGGTCTTGCGGCCCAGGTGCCCCGCCGCGACCATCTTGCGCAGCAGCGGGCACGGGCGGTACTTGGGATCGCCCAGGCCGCTGTGCAACACTTCGAGGGTGCTCAGCACCACGTCCAGCCCGATGAAGTCGGCCAGCGTCAGCGGCCCCATCGGGTGGTTCATGCCCAGCTTCATCACCGTGTCAATCGCCTCCGCCGTGCCCACGCCCTCCATCAGCGCGTAGATAGCCTCGTTGAGCATGGGCATCAGGATGCGATTGGCGATGAAGCCGGGGTAGTCTGCCGCCTCGACGGGGGTCTTGCCCAGGCGCTCGGACAGGGCCATCACCACGTCCAGCGTCTCCTGGCCCGTCGCCAGCCCGCGAATGATCTCGACAAGCTGCATCAGCGGCACCGGATTCATGAAGTGCATCCCGATCACTTTGTCCGGGCGGGTCGTCGCCGCCGCAATGGCGGTGATCGAGATGGACGAGGTGTTGCTGGCCAGGATCGTGTGGGGGGCGGTCAGCGCGTCCAGTTGGGTGAAGATGTCGCGCTTGAGCGCCGCGTCCTCGCTGACCGCCTCCACCACCAGGTCAGCGTCGCGCAGCGCCGCCAGGTCGCCCGCCGGGGTAATGTGGGTCAGTCCGGCGTCGCGCTCTGCGCCGGTCAGCTTGCCCTTGCTGTGCAGCTTCTCGACGCTGGCCTTCACGCCGTCCAGCGCGCGCTCCAGCGCGGCAGGTGCCACGTCCACCAGCGTCACGCGGTAGCCCTGCACGGCGCACACCTGAGCGATGCCGCCGCCCATCGTCCCCGCGCCGACCACGCCAATATGCTTGATCGCGTCCAGTTCCATCGTAAGTCTCTCCTCTCAAAGCATTCTAGTCAGGTGACAATGCGCCGCATCTCCTCAATGAGCGGGTGCCCGGCGTAGTAGCCATGATACTTCTCCGGCAGCAGCGCGGCAATGGCGCACATGATCCGCTCGGTGTACTCCTCCAGGTCGTCACCTTTGGCGCGGCCTTCGGGCAGGCGGAACGGCCTGCCATAGCGGGCGACGACCTTCGGGCGCGGATGCTTGAGCACTTTCTCGGTGCCCCACACACAGGCCGGGACAATCGGCACGTTGGCCCGCGTAGCCACGAACGCCGCCCCACCCCGCCCCTGAATCATCGCCCCGACCCTGCTACGCGTCCCCTCCGGCGCAATGCCGAGCGGCACGCCGGCCTTCAGCACGGTGATCGCGTCGCGCAGCGCGCCCCGGTCAGCGGAGAACTGCTCGACCCAGATGACCGGAAACAGGGAGAACAGCGGCTGGTACTTGGTGCCCCTGTACTTGCGCGCCGCCAACCCCACCGTCCCGTTGGGAGCCGGGTAGTTGACGGCGGGGATGTCGAAGAAGCTCATATGGTTGGACACCAGCAGAAAGGGGGGATCGGGGATGTTCTCGCGGCCAATGACCTGATAGCGCGCCAGCAGGAACAGCAGCAAGCGCGAAAGCGGTTTGGCCCAGCGCGACCCGGTGGTAGCGGGCCAGTCGGGGGGCAGGTCGGCGGGGACGGGCTTGGGCATGGCACGACTCTCCTGGCGTGTATGAAGCCAGCATACCCAAGCGCCGGGCGCTTGGCAAGAGGGGCGCGGGTGGCAGGTCCACGAACGAGCTGTCAGGCAGTTGTCGAAAGCCCCCATCCCCCGACCCCTTCCCCCAGCAAAGCTAGGGGAAGGGGCGAGCGGCT
>CAYNHD010000527.1:0-2373 GCA_964396775.1 uncultured Thermoflexus sp.
GAGGCGTTCACCGGGTAGTCATGACCTCCCCTGGCAACAGGTTGTTCGTAGACCCCGATTCCCGCCCGGCGACTGATCGCCGACAACCGATCACCGAAAACTGAAAACCGATCACTGACAACTGACGACCGCTCTCCCCCCACTTGCACCGAGACGCCGCAAGGCTACAATGAGCATGTACCCACAAGGGGGGGACATGACTCAGACAGGCCCGGCGAACACCCCGCGCATCGTCCTGCAACTGAGCGACCGCGCCGAAGGTCTGGCCGTCACGGTGCTTGACGCGCCGTTCGGGGCGGGCATGGCCGCCGAGATCGTGCTACAGCGCATCGAAGACGTGCTGCGCATGGCCAGCCAGCCAACCTTCCGCGAAGATGTCGGGCGCGGGCTGTTCCGCGCGCTGTTCCCCGGCAAGCTGGAAGATGTCTACCGGGCGGCGCTGGCCGAAACGACTGTGCGCGGCTTGACGCTGGAGATGGAGCTGCGCTTCGACCGCGACCTGGCCCGCATCGCCCGTTACCCCTGGGAGCTGCTCCACGACGGCACGCGCTTCCCCGTGCAGTCGGGCGCAGTCGCCCTGACGCGCACGCTGCCCTGCCCGGAGCCGCCGCCCCCGCTCGCGCCGGCCACTCCCCTCGAAGCCCTGTACGTGGCCGCGCACCCGTCCGACTGGCCGCCGCTCGCCGCGCAGTACAACGACCTGGCGGGGGCGCTGGCCGGGCCGCTCGGCGCGGGCACGCTCGACCTGGCCTACCTGCTGCCCGCTACCTGGGATGCGCTGATGGATTGGCTGCTGGCGGGCGCGCCGCACGTGCTGCACTTCGAGGGCCACACCGCCCTGACGCGCACCGGGCGGTTCGCCTTCGAGGGCGGGCGCGGCGACTCCGACTTGGTGGATGCGGAGATCGTCGGGGCGGCGCTGGCTGGCTCGGCGCTTCGCCTGGTCGCGCTGAGCGCCGCGACGCAGACACCTGCTGCTGGCGAAGGGTTGCCAGCGGGCGCGGCCCCCTGGTTGGTGCTGGCCGGGGTGCCCGCCGTCGTAGCCGTGCAGGGCGCGCTGCCGCCCGACGCTGCGCTGACCTTCTGGCGGGCGTTCTACGCGGCGTTGCTGGCCGGTGAGCCGGTCAGCGCGGCGGTGGACACAGGGCGACGGGCGCTGCGCCGCACGGTCTACTGGTACGTGCCCGCGCTGTTCGCCCGCGCCCCGGAGCCTCTGTCTGGGCCGGGCGGCGCGCTGGACTTGCGTATAGACACCGCCGCACCGCGCGCCGTCCCTGCAGGGTACCCGCTGCGCGTGGCCGCATGGCTACACGAAATGGACGCCCCCACGCCCCCGGCGGAAGCCGTGCGCCGCCTGGTCGGGGCGGCAGTCCCCCCAGCTGGTGACGAGAAGGGGACCGTCGCGCCGCTCAATCGCCGGGCGGAGGCAGCGGGACGGCTCAGCGCCGGCGCGGTCGAGGTGCGCCTGGCGGCGGAGGGCTGCACGGTTCACAGCGGGCAGGCCAGCGTCACGCTGATGGCGGGCATCGCCCCGCCGCCGCTGTGGTTTGCGCTGACCCCGCTGCGCGCCGGGCCGGTCGCGCTAACCCTGACCATCACCCAGGCGGGTGTGCCGCCCGTCACCGTGACCCACCCCCTGGACGTGTTGCCCGGCGAGGGCGCGCCGTCCGAGGTGTTGCTGCTGGCGCACCATTGGCCGGACGCCGCGATCCCGCTGGACTCCGAAGCCGCCCCGCTCGATGCGTCGCTGACGGCGGACGAGCTGGCGCTGCTGAGGGGCGCAGAGGGCGAGGGCGTCGAGGGGGAGGAAGCCACCCCGCCGCCAACTGCCCAGGAGCCTGCCGCGCCAGAAGAGGGCCTGGACGACGTGCTGGACGACGTGCTGGCCTGGCTGCGCGCCGGCGAGCCAACGGCCCCGCTCATGCCCTGGCTGGACGAGCAGCCTACCCCCCAGGCCGCGCCCGCGCACTGGTTGGACGACCAGCCCGTGAGCGAGTCGTCCGCACCGCAGATGGACGAGCAGCCGCCCATCGCCGCGCCAACCCCACAACCGGACGCGCCCGCTCAGCAGCGGCGCATTGCCGGGCTGTCCCTGCGCGACTTCGCGCTGCTGATCCTCGTGCTCGTGGTGATCTGGGTGGTCATCGCCGTCGTAGTCCTGACCGTGATCTAGCGCCCCTGCACCGCTATCCAGGGGATGATGCGCGCCGGGTGCAGGGCCAGCGCCAGCGCGAGCATGGCCGCCGCCGGGTCGTCCGGCTGCGTGGGACGGAAGGGCAGCGGCACGATCCGCGCGCCGGAATGGTCACGCAGCGCGGCGATCTCCCCCGCCGTCCAGCCCGGCGCGAGCAGGATCACGTCCGGGGCCAGGGC
>CAYNHD010000528.1:0-2363 GCA_964396775.1 uncultured Thermoflexus sp.
CTCTACAAAGAGCGCAAGAAGATGGTCGCCGGGGTGATGAGCATCATCATGGGCGTGCTGCTCGCCTATGCCACCGGCCTGCGCCTGTTCGAGCCGCTGGACGTGCAGGTTACCGGCTGGTTTGCGGGCACGTTCAAGATCATTGACATTGTGCTGGCCGGCGTGCTGATGGGCCTGGGCACGGACTGGGTGCACCAGGTGATCAGCGTGCTGACCAAAGGCCAGCGGGCGCTGGGCCGCGCCGGAGAGACGGTCAAGTTCGACCCCGACGAGATCAAGAACCTGGCCGCTGAAGCCATCCAGGAAGAGTTCGACGCCCAGTGGCGGGCGCTGCGCGAGCATATGCAGGCCGAGATCGCCGCTTCGGTGCGCTCGGAGTTGGAACCCGGTTGAAGAGAGACGCCGCAGGCGGCGCTCCTCGCTGACGAAGTGGCAACGGCCCCGCCGTCGCGCGCTGTGGTGCCGCGCGTGCGGCGTGCGGCGGTGTCCCTGCCCGCGCTGCCCGACAGTGCCATTCCGCTGCGCGACGTGACCGTGACCGTGCGGCCCGGCGGCACCACCGTCTTCGCCGCGCCGGACAGCCGCGCCGAGGCTGTGGGCGAGCTGGCGACGGGCACGCCGCAGGAAGTGCGCGCGGCGCTGTTCGGCGACTATACGTGGCTGAGCCTGCCCTGGGCGTCCGGCAGCGCGTGGATTCCCGGTGAGGACACGGACTTCGCGCGCTCCCCGGCCTATAACCAGGTTGTCGCCGCGTGGTACGAGTCGTCGGCGGTGCTGGCCTTCCGGCGTGCAGTTGCCGCCGATCTGCTGCGCCTGCGCGGGGCGGACGCCGAGCAGTTGGCCAGGCTGGAGACGCTGAGCGGCGAGGCACTGCGCGAGTTGGAGGAGACGCTCAGCCGCCAGACCATGCCCGCGGCGGCGCTTCAGATACGCGAACTGGCCGCGCGGCTGGGCCTGCCCGCGCCGTTTGAGTTCCTGCCGGTGCATCCTTCACCGCCGGCGGGCATTGCGACGCTGGAGTTCCAGGGCTTCGGCCCCACCACCATCGCTTTCGAGCAGTGGCCGTTCTTCTACGAGGGCACGCGCGGCATGAACCCCGGCGTGGATTTCTTCGTCCCCGAAGGTTCGCCGCTGATCGCCGTCGCCGACGGGGTGATCGTGGACTTCCGCTTCCTGGCGCATGCGCAGGATCGCTCGCTGGCCCTGCGGCCCTACCTGCCCGACCCATACCGCGCGCCCGATGGATCGCGCGTGCTGTCCAATGTCATCGTCGCCTACGGGCACCTGACCGGCGACCCGATGGCGGAATTGGTGCGCATTGGCGACGAAGTGCGCGCCGGGCAGATCATCGGCACGTCCGGCTGGCCCATCTACGTGGACGACGAAGGTGACGTGCTCGTGCAGGGCAACAACGCGCACCTGCACCTGGAAGTGCACCTGGTCACCGACGGCGAGCGCAGCTTCGGCAGCCGTCAGCCGTGCAACCCGCTGCTGTTCTGGTCGCCGCGCCTGGTTGCGCTTCAGGCACGGCTGGCGGCCAACAGCGCCTTCCCGCCCTATCCCCCTGGTGGGCAACCCTGGGGTCGGCTGGGCTTCTTCACCATCGGCTGCTTCCGCACCGAACCGGCGGACATCGTGTGGTATTACGAGCCGAGTGCCGAGGCGCAGTGGCCGGCGGGCGTGTATGACCTGAACGCGACACTCGCCCACCTGCAGGCGTTCAAGCCGTACCTGCCCGGCGGGAGCGAGGACAAGGAGTGAGCGCGGCCTGAGCAGAGGCGGCTCCATGCGCACCTACAACGATCCGCCGCCCAACCTGGCGCAGGGGATTCATCTCGTGCAGTCCGGGGACAGAGGGGCGGCACTGGTTTTGCTGCGCCGCGCGGCGCAGGACGAGCCACTCACGGCAGAGGGCTGGTTGTGGCTGGCCGCCGCGACCGACGATCTGGCCGAATATCGCCAGGCGGTGACGCGGGCGCTGCGGCTGGATTCGCGTCACCCGGTCGCGCGGCAGATGCGCGCTGAGCTAGAGCGCCTGGACGGGGCAGCGGCAAACACCTCGCCCTGGCTGGCCTCCGCAGACACGCCTCCCCCGCCGCGTGCGAACGCCGCCGCTCCCGCTGATCGGACGCGGCGGCGTGTGTTGTGGGCGGCTCTGGCGCTGCTGGCGATGGCGGGAATGTGCGCTCTGTTCGCGGGCGTGTTGGTGGCTTTTCTGTAGGGGCATAGGCCATACGCCTTATGGTACCAAGTCAAGGGTTCTGGGGTGCGGTGTGGGTGGGACGCCCCTCCCCCTGGCCACCTCCCCGGCGAAGCCAGGGAGGTCGAAAGTGCTGCGTCCAGCGATCAAAGTCCCCCTCTCT
>CAYNHD010000529.1:0-2363 GCA_964396775.1 uncultured Thermoflexus sp.
GGGATAGGGGTCAACCAGGCCAAACCGCGCGCCTATTTCCGCCCTGATGTACTAGGTGGCGCGCTTGACGCCGAGCAGAGTGAGATCGCGTAGGGGCGTATGGCCCCATACGCCCCTACGAAGAGTGCAGCACAGCAACGCCCCTACTGACATATTCTGCCCACGTCCTCTCGCAGAGTAGGTGGGCGTGACGCGCGGCGCGTCAGTTGCCCGGCGTCGCGGTGGCGTCCTCGCCGCCCGGCGCTTCGGCGGGAGTCTCGGTCGCCGTCTCCTCTGCAGGAGTCTCGGTCGGAGCAGCCTCTTCCGCCGGAGCCTCCGCAGTCTGCGCCTCATAGGCGGCGAGCATCTCGTACACGGCCTCGCGCACGTCGCGGCTGTAAGCGTTCAGATCAAACCCGGCGAAGGGGTAGTCCGCCAGCGTGTCCAGCGTGCTCTGCGCGAAGAAGTGCCACAGGTAGGCGCGCACCAGCGGGTTGGCGAAGGCCGCCCGGCTGACGTGAATCTGCACGGGGAAGGCCAGCGCGTAGCTGCCATCAGCGAATGTCTCGGCAGACGGAGCCACACAGCCCGCGCCAGCGTCCACGCCCAACAGCTTGACATCCGCCGCGCTGCCCTGCAAGTCCGTCCACCACAGCCAGGTCAGACCGTTATCGGTGTTGGCCACGCCCTGGGCGCGGTAGAGCGGATCGTTGCTCTCAACCATGTCCTGGCGCACCGCGAACGACGGCGAACCAATCAGGCTGGCGACCAGAGTATCGGTCTCGCCTGTGCGGGCGGGCGGCGCGACGAGCAGCAGCGGGCGATCCGGCCACTCAGCGTTGACCTCCTGCCACGTTGCAGCGGCGGGCGCGTCTTCAGTCCCGGCGCTCAGCAGCGTCGTCATCGTCTCCGCGTCCACACACTCGATCCAGTCCGCGCCTGCCGGAACCGCGATCACCAGCGCCTGCTGCCCCAGGTCGAGCGTGTACGGCTCGACCCCGTTCGCCGCGCATTGGGCAAGCTGTTCCTCGGTCGCCGCGCGCGTGGCCCTCAGCACGTCCGCCTCGCCTGCGCAGAGGGCGTCCCAGCCCGCCGCGTTGCCCACATACTCCGTTTCGAGGGTCGCGCCGGTGTACTGCGCCGTGAACTGGCCCTCAATCCGGCGAACGAGGTCATAGAGCATCGCCGTACCGGTCACGGTCAGGGTGCCTTCGTTCGCCGCGTCCACCTGAATGGGGCTGATGGGGCGCGAGAAAGTGCGGCCCGTCTTCGCGCCAAGCAGGTTGGCGAGGCCCGTCTCGTAGGTCGCCTCATCAGCGGGCGTGTAGCCGAGCGCCGGTCCCTGCGCCGTGACGCCGCCTTCGCCCGCCAGCGCGAACTCGACGAACGCCTGCACCTCAGGCCGCGCCGCGCTTTCCGCGTTGATATACAGGTAATCCGTGCGGGCCAGCGGGTACGTCCGGTCGGCCAGCGTCTCGACTTCCGGCGCGATGCACGCGCCCGCCGCATCCTGCACCTGCAACGGCGCAACGGCCCCGTCAGGGTCAGCGGCGGCCAGGTCGGCCAGCATCATGTAGGCGAACGCGCCCGCGCCTGCTTCCTGCACCTTCGCCAGCAGCGCCGCCGGGTCGCCAGGGGTCTCGATGCCGTCGCGCAGCGCGCCCGCCGGCACCAGAGTCTCAAACAGCAGCGCAGCCCGCGACCCTGCTTCCGGCCCGTAGAAGGCCACCGCATCGCTGAGCGTCGGCGAGCCGAGATCGGCCCAGGTGAGGTCGGCGGCAGCGCCCAACTGCCAGGCATCGGACACGGCGGTTTGCGCCAGGCAGGTCAGGCCGGCTTCGGGTGCAGCCAGCAGCGCCAGCGCCTCATAAGCCAGCACCACCTCGACAAAGCCCTCGCCCTGATCGGCGCACGCCTGAATCTGCGCGTCGCTGATCGGCCCGGTGGACATCACCACATCCACGTCACCGCTGCACAGTCCCTCGAAAGCGGCGCGCAGCCCGCCGCTGGCGTCAATCTGCACGTCCGCGCCCTCGCTGGCCGCTGCGTAGGCGTCGCGGATGGCGGTGACGAGCGTCTCAAGCTCTGGCGTGCCCTGGACGACGACGGGCTGCGTCTCCTCGTCCTGGGCCAGGCTGACCGGGACGGCCAGCGCGAAAATCATGGTTGCAGCAGAGGCAACCAGCAAAACAGACCGAAACAAACGCCAGGAGTACGGCATACAGGAATCTCCTCCAGGTTCAGTTGAGTGTGGGCAGACGGCGCGCCGTCCGCGTCACTGAGAGAAACGCGCCGCAGGGATTCAGGCGACGGTTCGGCAGGCGCGCCTGGCACAGAGAAGTACGTGCAAAACCTGTCTGGTAGGGGCGCTGCTCTGCTGCGCC
>CAYNHD010000530.1:0-2360 GCA_964396775.1 uncultured Thermoflexus sp.
CGGCGGCGTGCTCGCCCTTGAGCGCCACGCAGCGCCCCCCGATACGGCACAGCGGCAGCAGGTACTCGGCCAGCACGGGCAGGGGAGCAACGGCGCGGGCCAGCGCCAGGTCGAACTTCTCGCGTGTGGCCGGGTCCTGGCCGGCATCTTCGGCGCGGGCGGTGAGGATGCACACATTGGTCAGGCCGAGCAGTTGGGTGACGTGTTGCAGGAACGCCGTCTTCTTGGCGGTCGCTTCGAGCAACGTTAGCTCTATCTGCGGGAAGACCAGACGCAACGGCAGGCCAGGGAAGCCCGCCCCGGTGCCCACGTCAACGACGCGCATCCCCGCCGTGAAGGTGACGGCCATTTTGACCGACAGCGAATCGAGGAAATGGCGAGTGACGATGGCCTCCGGATCGGTGATCGCCGTGAGGTTCACGCGCTCGTTCCAGGCGAGAAGCTGCTCGGCATAGAGACTGAAGGCGCGCTGCACGTCTCGTCCTAGTTCCAGGTCCAGAAGCTCGCGGCTGCTGCGTACCAGTTGGTCGGCGGTCATCGGCTGCCGCCATGATGCAGGGTGGTCACGGCTGTCTCTGTGAGTGGGAGGCGCAAGGCACGTCTCCGCCATTATAGCAAGAATCGTGCGGCGGCAAACAGCGCCGGCGCGGGCCTGCCGGCAGGACTCCAGGGGAACCCATGCGGCGATACGCTCTGCTCAGTCTGTGTCTGATGGCCGTCACTCTGGCGGGCTGTGGCATGCTCGGCGGGCGGGAGCCGCTCGCGCTGCCCACTTTCACGCCGCAGCCGACCAGCACGCTCTCTCCGTTGAGGGCATCAACCGGGGGGCTGCCCGATGCTGTCAGTCTGCTGGACGGGGTATGCTTCGAGTACCTGCAGGGCTTGAGAGGGGCGACGCTGGTCTGGAGCACGGCGAACGAGCAACGCGCCTTCTACGACGCAGCCGATGAGTCGGGCATGTGCGCGACTCCGGTGGCGCGCCCCGCTTTCGACTTCTCCGCGCAGATTGTCGCCGGGACGGTCAGCGCTATCACCGGTTGCGACGCGGCGCATCACCTGGTCGCCCTGGAGCGCGACGACGCCGCCCGCCGGGTCACGCTCCGCTTGGCGCTGGAAGTGCGCCCTGGCTGCCCGTATGAGCTGGTCGAGCCGTTTCTGGTGGTGGTGCCGCGCCCTCCGGCGGGGTACGCGGTCGAGGTCATCGTCAGCGGGCGCTGAGCGGCTGGGGCATGGCACAGTCTGTCAGGTAGGGGTGCTGCTCTGCTACGCCCTGGTTGACCTCACCCCCGCTCGGCGCTGTCAACCTCTGCACACACCCGGCGGCTGGTCGCTGGGCACGGTCGCGCATATAATGAGCGGCAGGTGCCACGACGCGCACACTGGGGGGTGCCGGATGCAGATCATGCCCATTGCCTGCCACGCCTGGGCCTACAACAACCTGCCGCTGGACGAAGCCGTTGGCACGATTGCCCGGCTGGGATTTCGCTGGGTAGACCTGGGTTCCGGCCCGCACCTGGACTTCAACCGGGTGGCGGCGGATCCGGCGGGCGAGGCGGCGGCGATTCTGTCTCAGCTCCGGCGCTTCGACCTGGCGATCAGTGATCTGTACCTGATGCTACCCCACACCAACGCCCCCGATCCCGCTCAACGCGAGGCCCAGCTTGCCATGTTCGAGCGGCTGATACCCTTCGCCGTCGCGCTGGGCACGCCCGGCATCACCGTCTCGCCGGGGATTGTGCACGCTGACGGCCCCGATCACAGCCTGGCGCGCGCCGTGCCCGCGCTGCTGAGGATGCTGCAAGCGGCAGAAGATACCGATCTGCGCGTCTCATTTGAGCCGCACATGGACTCAGTGGCGCAGCGACCGGAGCAGGCGTTGCTGCTGCTGGAGGCGGTGCCCGGTCTCAGCGTGACGCTGGATTACGCGCATTTTCTCTACCAGGGGATCGTCAGCCGCGAGATCGCACCGCTGCTGGAGCACGTCGCCCACGTCCACATCCGCCAGGCGCGGCGCGGCGCGTTGCAGACCGCTCATAACGAGGGGACGCTCAACATCCCGCAGCTTCTACAGGACCTGCACAACGCGGGTTATCGCGGCGCGCTGACCGTCGAGTACATGACTACCTTCGGCTGGCACCACATGCAGGCAATCAGCATCAGCAACGAGACGGTGCGCACCCGCGACGCGCTGCGCGCTGCCCGCGCCCGCCTGCTGGCACCGTCGCGCCCACGCTGATGCCCGCTCACTCGCCGGCGGCCTGACCAGGCCCCGCTGTCTTGAGAGGCCGTTTGGGAGGTATCTTTACCCCATCCCCGGCCCTTCCCCCGCAGGCGAGGGAAGGGAGAAAGGACTGCTCTTG
>CAYNHD010000531.1:0-2332 GCA_964396775.1 uncultured Thermoflexus sp.
CCCTATCGCAATTCATTAGAACCGAATGTCTTCGTCTGCTCAGGCTGAACCTGAGCCCTGACGCCCAGGCTTTCCAGCAGGAAAGAACGGCTGCTGGCATGCCACCCGTACAGCCCCCCCGTCCTGGCCTTGAATACCTGGCCCAGGCCGGTGAGGAATGGCAGGCGGAGAAGATCGCGGACCTCTCGGACACCTTCGGCACCGCCGTTGTCATCGGCGACCGCTACACGAATCAGGCGGGCCAGGAACGATTTCGGGAGATCGAACTTGTCAATCACCTGAACACTGCTCCGCAGGGCTCCTTCCTTGTTGAATCCCAGTTTGACGTTGGACCTGCTTTCGAGAGCGCACTGGGGATCGCAGGATACAGGCAGAACTATGCCTTGAATTATTCCCGGCTACGGCCCGACCTAATTGAAGTGCTGCCACCCACTTCGAACATCGACCGGTATGTCACACCGGCCGGCGCAGTCCTGTGGCTGGCCGCTGACGACCACCGGATGAAACTCCGGGTCATCGACATCAAACTAACGGCTGAGCCATCTCCTTCATATTTCGCGGAAGTCACTTTTTACTCAATGGCCTTGGCCGGATGGCTCGTTGATCATGGCTTGGACAACCGTTACGTGGTCGTTCCGGATGCCGCGATCTGGCCTGGTTCGCACGATGCCTCATGCCTGGTGCGGACCTGCCGGGAGATCGAAGACCAAGGAGGCACTCCCACATATGTCCAGATGTGGGATGCGATGCAGGAAGACCTCGAGGCAGTACCCTTCGAGGTGTTCGTCGGGAGGGTCAAGCACTTCTTCATGGCCGATCTTCCCCGGGCTTTCGCATGTCCCTGGCAGCAACACCCCTGGCACGTGGACAACAGGTGCAAGGGGTGTGATTACCTTGGTTACCCGTGGATTGATCGGAACGGCCAGCCGACTGCTCACGCCCTCCATTGTATGCCGACCGCTCAGCAGACGGATCATCTCAGCAGAGTCGCTTTCATTTCCCGAGGGGCATCTGCAGCCTTGACCGACCAAGGAGTTTCAGACGTTTCCGCATTGGCGCAATTACAGCCGACTTCTACGGCCTTCAACGCCCACTACTCGCTCAGGGCGACACGCCACGTCGTTGCCGGCAGAGCAGCATCCCTCCAAGCCCAGCAATCGGCCATACCGCCACAGAGCGGCACTTCCGGGGTCATGCCCAAGTATGCCGACCTGCACATTTACCTCTCGGTCGATTTCGACTTGGGCAGCGCGATCACGTTTTCGTTGGGCGTGAAGGGATTTTGGGTAGAACCGCAGCCGTTCGGATATGTTGGCCAGAGAGCCACCCATGGCTATGGACCGCACACGCACGTGATCGACCAGAAGGACTTGCCGGTTGAGCGCCGGGAACTTTTGGCCTTCCTGAACAACATCAACGCGATTTTGACGGATGCCAGAAACCGCAACGCGGGCACGACGGTCCAGTTCTACATCTGGGATTCAGTCCAGTACAAGCATCTCACGCGGATTATCGGCCGCCATTTGCAGGCTATCCTCGCCGACCAAACCATCCAGCACCTCGCTTGGCTGTTTCCGCCAGAGGAGCTGCTGCCCAACGCTGCCATGGAAACACGGCGATCACCGATCACCATTGTTCGAGAGGTCGTGCGGACCTTGCTCGCCGCCCCGATTCCGCATTATTACACGCTCTTCCATACGGCCCGTGTTTACCACCAGGCTTCTCTGCCCCAGCAGGTGGCGGCGTTCTCGGTACACCCGCTGTTTGAAGACACGCTGAGCGACCAGATTCCGAGTGAGCGGGCCCATGAAATCTGGGCGCGGGTAACCAGGCCCAGACTGTGGTCCGATCAGCTTGTGACCCTGCGAGAAACCGTGACCAAACAACTCGGCGCTCTCGAGGCGATCACCAGGCGACTCGAAGAGGACCTCCGGCCTACGCTCCAGCAGATCGCACCAGAAATCCGTATAGAGCCGCCACAACGACAATCGGGAATCAGCTTTGACGGGCAGTTGTGGTATGGATTCGCGCGGCTCAACGCCGCCCTTGGCGAACTGGAGGTGCACCAGATCAGGGCCATGCCGCCAGAGGAGCGTGAGGCCAGGTATCGCAGTGCAAGGTTGACCCGTCGGCTTACCGGGGCTGCAGAAGCAACAGCGCTGGCACAGTTGGGGATCGCCGCGCTTCCAAGGATGCGCGTTTACGAGATGAGACCGGAATCGAGGGAAGTGAAGGCGCGCGAGGGAGATTTCGGCTTTGCGCTGGCCCCCGAGAACATGCCCGGCTTTCTCGACAGGTCGCTTCAGGTGGTAACACAAGGAACTCCATTGGA
>CAYNHD010000532.1:0-2297 GCA_964396775.1 uncultured Thermoflexus sp.
TCCCTGCTTGCGGGGAAAGGGGCCGGGGGATAGGGGTTGAAAAGTGCATAGCACGTTCCAGATGCGCCCGGCAATGGGCGCCACCCGCCCTGCCCATCAGCACAACGCCCACGCGAGCGAAGCCGGCATGGGCGTAGAGCGGGCAGCGGCGCTGTCCGGGGCTATTCGATGGCCTTGATCTCAAAGGTGATGTCGCCGTCGGGAGCTTCGACGATCACCTTGTCGCCGACGCGCTTATCCATCAACGCGCGCCCCAGCGGGCTTTTGAACGAAATCTTGCCCGCACGCGGGTTGGCTTCGGCAGCGCCGACCAGAACGTACACTTCGGTCGTGTCCGCGCCGACTTCCTGCACGGTGACCGTATCCCCCAGGCCAACGGTGTCTTTGTGCGGGCTGACCTCGATGATCTGGGCGTTGCTCAGGATCATCTCCAGGCGCATAATCTCGCCTTCGATAAAGGCCTGCTCGTTCTTGGCGTCTTCGTATTCCGCGTTCTCAACCAGCTCGCCGCCCTCTTCCAGGGCCAGGCGCAGCCGCTCTGCCACCTCCTGGCGGCGGACATTGCGCAGATAATTGAGCCGTTCCTCGTATTCCTTTAAGCCTTCTGGCGTCAGGTAGTGAACATCCTCTACCATCCGAGTCCTCCATCTGTGTAAGCAGAGTAATCCTGACGGCTCGCCAGGCAAGGCGCTCGGACGGCAGCCGCCAGGAATGCTTATGCGCCGGCTCCCCTCAGGAGGGCACGCTCACGCTTGATCGGTTTCGTGCCAAAGCACTCAGGTCTGCAAAAACCAGTTCAGAAAAAGTGGGTTGGCGCGGGCCAGGCGTAGTGCACAAAGACACAGCCTACGCTGTGTCTGGTCAGGGTTGTCGCTCGGCCAACCAAAGGACTCTAGAACAACGCGCAAAAACAAGAGACCGCCACGCGGGGCGATCTGGGTTGCTCAACTCAAGGTGCTTTATCTTAACATAATTCTCTGTGATTGTAAAGGCAAACAGAAAAGCGAAAAAGCGGCGAGGAGCGAGGGCGTGAGAGACCGTATGGGAAGTCGTGCGCCGTCCTTTTGCCCCCCATCCCTGACCCTTCCCCCACGAGGGACACTGTTGGCGACATGCCTCCATAGGGGCGTATTGCCATACGCCCCTACGGGGGCGCAGCAGAGCAACGCCCCTACGAAACCAGGGCGTGCTTAGTTCGCCGACAGCATCACGAGGGGGGAAGGGAGAAAAGCGCACACGCTAAGCCCCTCCCTCCTTGTGGGGGAGGGGTCTGGGGAGGGGGAAACAACCACCCAAACGGTCTCTGAGGTCAATGCCCCTGCGCCAAGCGAGTCGCTGACAATCTGTGCTGCGCACCCCTTGACAGCCCGCCGCGCCCCTGTTACACTGCCCATCGTAACGACTCTGACGGAGCCAAGTACGCTGAACTGCGCGCGCAGAGAGCCGCCGGGTGGTGCGAGACGGCCCGCAAGCAGCGGAAATCCACTCCTGAGCACGTCGCCTGCCGAACGACGATGGGGGTCTTAAGGCAGGCCGGGCGCGCCCGTTAACGCGCGCGAGTCCTTGACTCGCTGAGGCTGGCGCTGCAAGGCGCTGGCGAACCCAGGTGGCACCACGAGTCCCCTCGTCCTGGAGTATATCCAGGCGGGGGGCTTTTTGTTTGGGAAGGGGACGGCGATGCATCTGGATTTTCTGACACCCGATGTCTGGAACGGCCTGGTGATCGGCACCATTCTGATCGGGCTGGCTTTCGCGGCGCTGCGCCTGCTGCGCGACTGGACGGCGTACCAGGACGCGCGCCGGCGCTCGCGCCCGACGGAAGGCGAGCGCCACCGTCCCACTGACCACGACAAGTCTTGAACGCTGCACGAGCAGATGGGGATCGCAACGTTGACAGGAGGACATCCCATGCACGACATCGCCCTGATCCGTGAAAAGCCCGACTGGGTGAAGCAGCAGCTTCGTCACCTGAACGACGAGCCGGCCATCGCGCGCATTGACGCGATCCTGGAGCTAGACAGGCGGCGTCGCGCCCTGCTGACCGAAGTCGAGGCGATCAAGGCCAGCCGCAACAAGCTCAACAAGCAGATGGGCCACTTCCGGGGCAACAAGCAGCTCAGCCCGGCGCAGGTCGTCGGCGGAGCGTGGCGCGCGGTGCAGGCGCTGAGCCGGGGGGACATGGACGGCTTCATGGCTGCGCTGCAATCCCCGCAGCCGCCAACGGACGCCGACGAGCCGACCGTCGAAGCGGTCGCGCAGGCGCTCGACGACCTGGCCGGGGCGTTGAAGGCGTTCGG
>CAYNHD010000533.1:0-2295 GCA_964396775.1 uncultured Thermoflexus sp.
GCCCGGCGGGGCCTTGTTCACCCTGTGGCCCAGCAGGGCCAGGCTCACCCTGCGGTCCTGGTGGGCCTTGTTCACCCTGTGGCCCAGCAGGCCCGGCGGGGCCAGCTTCACCCTGGGGGCCTTGTTCACCCTGTGGCCCAGCAGGCCCGGCGGGGCCAGCAGGCCCGGCGGGGCCAGGCTCCCCCTGCGGGCCGGGCGGCCCCTGCAGGTCTTGCTCGATGTCAATTTCTCCGTCGCAGTCGGAGTCGATCTTCAGGATGGTGTCTGCCAGCGTGATGACAGGCGAACATCCGTCTGCGCCTGCTGGCCCTGGCTCCCCCTGAGGGCCAGCAGGCCCCTCTGGGCCGCGCGGACCCGGCTCGCCTTCCTCTCCCTGGCACCCACTCAATAGCGAGCCGACGAGTACCAATGCGGCTATTCCGATCAGAAGTGATAGTCGTCTGCGTTTCAAAATAGTCTCTCCTCATCCTAGAATAGAAAACGGCGCGAGGTCAGGGCGCGGTTTAGCGCAACAAGCGGTGGCAAAGGACCCAGGGAGTCCGGCGTCAGGCAATGGTAGCAGCCGAATGCCAGGCCGCTCTGCGCGTGACTGCCCTCCCTATTGAACACTAATGAGCACTGCCAAGTCAACCGAGTCGTGGGGGGCGTTTCACGATGGGGGTGCAATGCCTGAACCGCAGAGACGCAGAGGACGCGGAGAAGAACGAACACCCTCTCCACACTGTCTTTTCTCTGCGCGCTCTGCGCCTCAGCGGTGATCTTTTGCCCAAGACCTGAAATGCCCCCGCAGGGCGCGCTGCGGCATGGCGCAATCGCGCACAGCGGGCTATGATCCCCCCGGCAGTGGAGCCGGAACGGAGCGAGAAGTTGATGCGGCGGGTGCGCACCTGGGCAGTGTGGGGAGCGGTGATGGCGGCGATGGCTCTGTCCGGCTGCGCGGAGTCCGCGTCACCGCGCCCGGCGCGCACACCAGGCCCGCGTCTGCAAGCGGACGGCCCGCCGTGCCAGCTTGTGGACTGGGCACCCTGGCGCAATGCGGACACGACCTGCCTGGAAGTCGTCCTCGACGCGGTGACGCCGCCCGAAGCCGCTCCTGCCTTGATGGGCCTGGCCCTGGGGCCGGAGGGCACGCTTTACCTGGCGCGCACGGCAGAGGGGGCGATCTGGGCGATGAGCGACGCCGATGGCGACCAGTTCCTGGACGGGCCGCGCCTGGTCGCCGAGGGGCTGACCTACCCCACCAGCCTGACCGTGCATGAGGGGGCGTTGTATGTGGCCTCGGTGGGCGGGCTGCTGCGCCTCGACCCGGCTACTGATGGACGCTTCGCCGCGCCGGTCGTCCTCGTCCCCGACCTGCTGGACACGGAACGCGGCTTCTGGCCGGGCAGCGTCCAGGTGGGGCCGGATGGACGGCTGTACGTCAGCCTGGGCGCGGGCTGTGCCTGGTGCGATGCGGCGGAGGTCGCGCCGGGGATGCTGGTTAGCTACGCGCTGGACGGGAGCGACCGTCGTGTGGAGGCGACCGGCCTGCGCGATCCCTGGGATTTCGCCTGGCACCCGGTCACCGGCGAATTGTGGATCGTGGACAGCGGGCGCGTCGTGCCGGGGACGCTGGTGGGCGGCCCGCCCGACGAGTTGAACCGCGTCACGCCCGGCGCGGACTTCGGCTTCCCGCGCTGCGCGGGCGACCGCCAGCCAGACCCGGCGCTGCCGTTGCAGGAGGCGGACGGTTGCGCAGAGACAGAGCCGCCCGCTTTCACCTTCCCCGCGCAGAGCAACCCCGGCGGGATTGTCTTCTACGATCACGGCGGGTTCCCGTTCTGGCAGGGCGACCTGATCGTGGCCCTGCGCGGCTCGTCCACGCTGGCTGAACCGGCGGGGTACGCGCTGGCTGTGGTGGGCTTCGGCGACGACGGCCAGCCCGACGGCACGACCGCGCTGATCTCCCCAGCCAGCGAGCACCGCCGCTTCCAGTTGACACTGGCGGGCTTCTCGCTCATGCGCATGGGCTTCTACCCGTATCATCCGGTGGATGTTGTGCTGAGCGAGGAGGGCTGGCTGTACGTCTCGGTGCAGGAGGGGCGCGTTTTCCGCGTCCGCCCGCGCCCGGCGGCGGGCGGGGTCGAGGCTCCGCCGCCAACGCCGATCTCGATGCCTTGAGAGGCTATGCGGAAGCCTCACCCCCTGGCCCCCTCTCCACGGGGTGGTGAGGGGGTGTCGCGGTGCGGTTTAGTCCCCACTCCGCGTGTGGGGAGGGGACTTCGGGGTGAGGTAAATAGTATCGCGGGCTTGTGC
>CAYNHD010000534.1:0-2283 GCA_964396775.1 uncultured Thermoflexus sp.
CTTGCGGGGAAAGGGGCCGGGGGATAGGGGTTGAAAAGTGCATAGCACGCTCTAGCAATCTGTACGCACAGGGCCGCGCTCCGTTGCGCGCGATTCACGTCTATTGCTTTCGGCGGCAGACAAAACAAGTGTAAGATGAAGGTATGGCATTGACAGAGGGAGGCAGCGATGAGACTGCGTGTCTGGTTCGTGGCCCTACTCAGCGGGATCATGCTGAGCGCGGGCTGGCTGGGGAATGCACCGGGAGTAACCTGGGCGTCCCCCATGCTGGCTGAAGACTGCATTTCCTACAACCCGGCGACCCTGACGATTGTCAACGAGGGAGCCAGCGGCTGGCTGCTCACCGACGGGTCATCCCGCTTGCAGATGTTTGCCAGCCAGGCGGACGCCCAGCTTGGCTTGCAGGTAGCGCGTCTGTATACCCAGCAATGCTTCATTGGGCGGGGTAACACCCGCCCGGATCGCAGCCGCTACATCTTCCTCTACTGGAAGGGCAGTTCGGGCCTGCCTGGGACGCTGCCGACCAACGATTGCATCCCTTACGAGCGCGACTCGCTGTCCATCGCCAACGAAGGCGCAGACGGCTGGGTGCTGACCAGCAGCACATCGCGCATCAAGATGTTCGACACCCAGACCGACGCCCAGGCCGGGCTGGACTTGCTGAGGAACTATGACCGCGTGTGCTATATCGGGCGCGGCACCGGCAAGGTCATGACCTATCTATATGCGGACGTACAACTGCTGGTTCCGCTGGGGCCTCTGGTACCGGTCGAGCCAGTGGAGCCGCTACTGCCCGTCTTCCCAGCGGAGCCAGTTTTGCCGCCCCCCGTCGCCATCCCCGCCGAAGACTGCATCACCTACGACCCGGCTTCACTGTCCATCATAGACCAGGGGGCCAACGGCTGGCTGCTGACCGATGGGACGATGGCCATGCGCCTGTTCGATACCCAGGCGGACGCGCAACTTGGCCTGCGCGTGGCCCAGGCGCATACCCAGCAGTGTTTCATCGGGCGGAGTAACACGCGCCCCGACCGCAGCCGCTACATCTGGGAATACTGGCAGGGCGATTCCGGGTTGGGCATCGTCCTGCCGGACAACGACTGCCTGACTCACAACCCGGCGACGCTGAGCGTCGTAGACCAGGGCGCAGATGGCTGGCTGGTGACGGACGGGGCGAGCGCCATCAAGCTGTTCGACACGCAGGGAGACGCACTGCTCGCCCAGAGCATCATGGCCGGCTACGACCAGAACTGCTACATCGGGCGCGGCAACACCCGGCCCGATCGCTATGCCTACATCATGAGCTACCTGCGCCAGTCGGTGACGCTCGGCCCACCGCCGGTGATGCCCGCTGGCGAAGACTGCCTGGCCTATGACCCGTTCGCCCTCACGCTGAGCGACCAGGGCGCGCTCGGCTGGATTCTGACCGACGGCACGTCCAACATGCTGTTGCTGGACGACCTGCCCGACGCGCAGTTGGCGGCGAACGTGGCGATGGCCCACACCCAGCAGTGTTTCGTGGGACGCGACAACACGCGACCCGACCGCTACGCCTATATTTTTGAGTACTGGAAGGACGATTCCGGGCTGGGGTTGGAGCCGCCGCTGGACGACTGCCTGAGCTACGACCCGGCCAACCTGACGCTGGCGGACGGCGGGGCGAACGGCTGGTTCGTGCTGGATGGGACGCACAGCATCCTGCTGATGGACACGCAGGCGGACGCCGACGCCGCACGACAGGCCATGCTCGCCCACACCCTGATCTGCTACATCGGGCGCGACAACATCCGCCCCGACCGCAGCCGCTACGTGCACACGTACCTGCGCAACACGCCCGCGCCCAGCCCGCTGCCGACGCCCGTCCCGACGCCCACGCCGCTGTTGCCGCCCTGCGCGAGCGCCCCGCCGCCGCGCATGATCGTCAATCACATCGGGCGCGTGACCTTCTCGACAGGCGAGCCGGTGCGCGTGCGCACGGGGCCAGGGACGGGCAACGCGATCCTGACCCTGCTGCCCGAAGGTACGATCTTCTACGTGACAGGCGGCCCAGTCTGTGCTGAGCCGTACTGGTGGTGGTCGGTGCAGACGGGCACGGGCATCATCGGCTGGATGGCTGAAGGGGTGGTGGGCAACTACTTCATCGAGCCTTTCGGCCCGTAACGGCTCGTCGCGGGGACAGGGTTCCGGCCCCTCTCTCAGAGGCCGTTTGAGAGGTATCCTTACCCCCATCCCTGGCCCTTCCCCCGCAAGCGAGGGAAGGGAGAAAGGACTGCTCTTGAAGTC
>CAYNHD010000535.1:0-2265 GCA_964396775.1 uncultured Thermoflexus sp.
GCGGCCTCAGCAGTGTATTGAAGAAGGGGTTTGCCGCCTAACTCCTTGATGTTCTTCCGCGGCACACCCTTGGATCCTCCTCGGGCAGGAACAACACCCAAGACCCTAATATGAGCTCCCATCAGTATGCCAGCCTCTTCTCGATAGTGAGCGGCACGGTTGCCAGCAGTTCAGCGATACGCTTGCCAGCCTGGCCATCTCCATAGAGATGATCTGGTTCGGCTCTGCCGTTCTGCAGATGGTAACGAATTGCCTCTACAATGTCGTCGCGCCGGTAATCCACATCGATCACATTTTTGCCCCGGTCCCGCCCGTTCTGGCGACTGCCGATGTTGACTGCCGGTACACCGAGAAACGCGCATTCGCGGATCGCAACACTTGAATTGCCGACAATTCCCTTGCTGTTGTAAAGGACGCGCAGGAAGTCAATTGGCGACATGTTCTTGAAGAAGTGGATGTTGGAGGGACTGTGCAGTTCGCGAAACGCGCGGATGCCCCTCGACGTGCCATCCGATCCCGCATCAACGTTGGGCCAGAACCACAGCGCCGGAAGTCCCACTTCGGCAACTGCGAACAGGGTTTCGGTGATTTGATGCCGCGCCTGCTGATACTCTGTGGTAACCGGGTGCTGCATCACCACCAGGTAACCGTTCGACAAATCGAGCTGGACGCCTACCCCACCATAACGTTGGTAGATATCGAAATCGAGATCCGACGACTGAATGACCTCGGCTGCCAGGTCAATTGAGGGGCAGCCGGTAACAAAGACTTTCGCCGGGTCCTCACCCATACGGATGACCCGTTCAGCGGCTCTTTCATTGGCGACGAAGTGCAGGTCAGCGAGTTTTGTCACCGCATGGCGCACCTTCTCGTCGATGGAGCCGGTCACTTCGCCACCCTGAACGTGTGCAACCGGAACATTCATATAGGCTGCGGAGACAGCCGTGGCGAGGGTTTCAAAACGGTCGGCAACCGAGACTACCACGTCGGGTCGCAGGTTATCAAGCGCCGTGGAAAGCTCCAGAATCCCCAGTCCGGTAGTCTTCGCCATCGCTGCAAGGTTCTCGCCCTCCAGCACCATAAAGACACGGGCGGAAATATCGAAACCGTCTTGCTCGATGTAGTCAACCACACTTCCATAGCGGTCTAGCAGGGCAGAAGCGGCGACGACTAGCTGCAGTTGGAGATCCGGGTGCTCCTGGATCGCTCTTAGCGCGCTTTTTATCCGGCTGTAGCTCGGGCGCGCAGTCACTGCAACGCAGACCTTCCTAACCATCAGGTCGCTGTCTCCAAATCCTCTTCGGCCAACAGCGTATTTGCCTGAACCGGACGAATCAATCGCCGGCCAACTAGCTCCGACATTCGCTCTACCGGAATACCGATACCCGGTTTCTTGCCAGCCAAATGCTGCGCCTGCAAGACTACGCCTGCTGGCAGGTCGGTTGTCACAACTATGCTCTTGGAGAAGACCCTCCTCAGGGGTGCCATTTCTTCGGCCACCGCGTCCTTGTCCACTGGATTGGCACGCATGGCCTCAACAAAACGCACGCCTTCGACCAACTGCTTGAGTTCCTCAACTGTCACCGATGCAGCCACATCCGGACCGAACATTTTCCGATGGAACGTCACATGCACTTCCAGCATGTCGATCCCTATCGCCGCCGCGGCCAATCCTGCATAGATCGTGCCCGAATGATCAGACAAACCCACCGGACAGCCGTACCGCTCTCGCAAGAAAGGGATCAGATTCAGTCCCACCTTTTCCGGTGGACAGGGGTAAGCAGTCGTACATTGCAGTACCGTAAGCGGCAACCCGCGGGCCTTGACCCATTCAACGGCAGCATCGAGCTCGCCTAGCGAACTCATCCCGGACGACAGAATGAACGGCAGACCAGTCAAGGCCATACGCTCTAGCATAGGGAAGTTGTTGATCTCTCCAGAGGCAATCTTCCAGCCCGCCACTCCCACGCGCGCCAACATCTCAACAGCTTCCACTGAAAACGCTGAGGAATAGAAGAGCAGGCCGCGCTCATCCGCGTGCCGCTTGAGGCCATGCCACTGTTCTTCGGTGAACTCCATGCGCTTCCAGTAGTCGTAACGTGTGGCGTCTTGGGAGCTGAACTTCACGCGCCAAGGTTCATCCGGCATGCTCTCGGCGGCGGCAATGTGAGTCTGGAACTTGACGGCATCTGCGCCTGCATCGGCAATGGCATCAATGAAGGCGTGCGCCATCCCCAGACTGCCGTCGTGGGCTTGGGCGACTTC
>CAYNHD010000536.1:0-2262 GCA_964396775.1 uncultured Thermoflexus sp.
AGCAGGGAGGGACTTGAGTCTGCTCCCCCTTTCTCCGCTGGCGGGGAAAGGGGGCCGGGGGGATAGGGGTCAATCAGACCAAACCGCGCGCCTATTTCCGCCCTGATGTACTAGTGCCAGCGTCACACGTGGCGCTGACAACCTTTGCCCACACCCAACTCATTATACTGCGGGGCGCGTTTTTGCGCGGACGGGGTATACTTGTATGGCTGCCGGAACACAGACCCGGCGATGAGCAGGTCTTATGGCTGATTCTCTTTCTTCCCAGGCAAGGAGCACAGCGCGACTATGGATGTCTTATGCATCGGGGAAGCGGTAATTGACTTTGTCTCGCGCGAACACGGCGAGGCGCTGGAAACAGCCACCCAGTACACGGCGGCAACCGGCGGCGCGCCGGCCAACGTTGCCGCCGGACTGGCCAAGCTGGGCCGGGAGGCGCAGCTCATCGCCACCGTCGGCGATGACGCCTTTGGACGCAAGATTCTGCACGATCTGGAGGCGCTGGGCGTCGTCTGCACCCTGCGCACTGACCCCGATCATTTCACGACGCTGGCTTTTGTCCGCCAGGGCAAGGCTGGCCAGCGCGATTTCGAGTTCTGCGCCGGCGCGCACGATTACCTGCTGCCCGACCAGGTGACCGAGGAAGCCGTGCGCGGTGCGCGCGTGCTGCACTATGGCTCGATCAGCCTGCGCACGCCTCAGTCGCGCGAGGCGACGCTCAAAGCGATTCGCATCGCCAGGGATGCGGGCGTGCTCACCTCGTGTGACCCCAACTGGCGTCCCGACCTGTGGCGCGATCACGACGCGGGCCAGGCGGCCATGCGCGAAGCCATCGCCCACGCCGACCTGCTCAAGATCAGTCGCGGCGACCTGGCTTTCCTGGCCCCTGAGCACGAGGACGATTACGCGGCGGCACTGGCCAGCCTGGGGTTTGCCGGGCGGCTGGCTACGGTGACCCTGGGGCGCAATGGCTCGTGGTACCAGGCCGGGGCGCGCACGGGTACGGTGCCGTCGCCGCACGTGCAGGTCGTCGAGACAACCGGCGCGGGCGATGGCTTCATCGCCGCGCTGCTGGACGGCTTGCTCGCCCACGACCTGGCCGTTGAAACGCTCGACGACGCGGCGCTGCGCGGCATCGTGCAGCGGGCGTGCGCCGCCGGCGCGTTGACGGCGACCGGCTATGGGGCCATCCCCTCGCTGCCGGACGCGGCCAGCCTGGAGGCGATGCTGCGCATGGTCAGCACGCTTGGGGATCGCGTTGAGGCGCAATAGCCTACTCTGCCTATGAAAACGCCGCCCCGGTCGCACGACCGAGGCGGCGGCAACTTGCCGAAAGAAAGGCGGGCGCTACTCGACGACGGCGGTCGGCAGCGGTGCGCCGCTCCACACGGCGTCGTAGTTGGGACCGAGCGTCGCCTTGGGCACCCATACGAAGTCGCAGGCCCAGATAATCTTATAGTACTCGCCGGACTCATCCAGGCCAATCACCCGCGCTGAGTTGCCGGCGGGAATGGTCACCAGCGGGCTGGTCAGTTCGCCTGGCTCCCAGTAGACGGGTGCATCAGCGACGAAGGTGCCGCCTACCGCTGTCTCCGGGATGGGCAGCAGGGCGTCGCAGCCGGGCACGGCTGGCTCTTCGTACCAGGGCAGGCCCTCACACTCACCCACCACGGTGAAGAGGATTTGTTCCGGCAACTCCCCATACGCCGGGCTAATAAGGCTCACTGTCAAAGGATTGTAAGCGGGTATGGCGTGCCAGGGATAGACCGGCGAAAAGCCTGCATTGTCACCGACCGGGCGTGTGTCTGGTATGAAGAGAAGCCCTCTGCCGGCCCCATCGTGCGCAATCAGATAGACGTACTCGTTCCCCGTGCCAGTATTGTCACGGGTAGCCGTGTAGAGGGAATCTGGCGAGAAATAGACTCCGTCGCACTCAGGCGAGGGAGTCCCGGTGAAGAGGCCGGCCTGTACGCCCGGCACAGCCAGAACGAACGCGGCGGCCAAAACCAGGATCGCCGCTATCCTCCTACGCGATCTTTTCATGATTACGCTCCTTTCTGAAAGCCGATCCCTGGACATATCCTATCATATTACCAGCGATCCTGCTTCGAGGGGAAATAGAGGGGCGCGTGCAAAGATTGTAGGGGCGTATGGCAATACGCCCCATGCGCGTCAAGTTAAGGCTTCCGGGTGCGTGGTATGGGCAAAACGCCCCTCCCCCTGGCCCCCTCCCCGGCCAAGCCAGGGAGGGGGAAAACGCCC
>CAYNHD010000537.1:0-2259 GCA_964396775.1 uncultured Thermoflexus sp.
CAGGAAGACCAACTGGTCCTCATAGCGCTGGATCAGCGCCTGGTTGTTCTCCCAGGTATCTTCGTAGCGGATGTCGTATTCCCCGGCGAAGACCACCCGCGCGCGCGGGAAGCTGCGGTTGACCACCTCCAGGGCGCGGATCAGCAGGTCGGGCCGCTTCTCCTGCACAAAGCGCCCGGCAAAGCCGATGATCGGCCCGCCGTCGGCCCCCCACCGCTCGCGTAGCTCGGCCACGCGCTCCGGGTCGGGGTCGGGCACCTCAATCGGCGGGTAGATCACCGACACGCGGTCGCGGAACGGCTTGAGGTAGTAGCTGTGATCGGCGTAGTCGTGGCTGTAGGCGATCAGGCGCGCGGCGCGGCTGGCCATGAACCGGTAGTTGGCGAAGGTAAACCAGCGCACGAAACGGTTGAACAACCCTGGCGGCAGGATCAGGTCGCCGTGATGGGTGGCGATCAGTTGCTTGCCCGCCGCCCGCGTCAGGAGGGCCATCAGCGACGTTTCCAGCATCGGGGTGTGCAGCCAGACCACATCGTGCACGCGGATCAGGCCCCAGGCCGCCCAGGGATAGGCGGGCATGACCATCCCCCGGCTGACGCGCAGCGGTGCCCACAGCCGCACAATGCGCACGCCGTTGATCGTCTCGTCGCGCGGCAGTTCGATGGAATGGCGCGCGGCCAGGATCGTCACCTGGTGCCCGCGCTCGACCAGCGCCTCGGCCACGCGTTGCACGTGAATCGGCACGCCGGTGCGGTGCGGCAGATAGTATTGCAGCGCCGCCAGCACGCGCAGCGGGCGGTTGTTCGTCTCAGGGGAATCCGGCTGCTCGATCATGCGCTCACGTTCGTCCCTGTGCTGGTCTCCGTCTTGGCGGACGCCCCGCCCTGCCCGCGCAGGCGCAAACCCTGCGCCGCCGCGGTCACTTCGCCCAGGCTCACTCCCTCCACCCACAGGCCGATCAGCCCCGCCGAGATGTAGGTCAGCAGGTTGACTGCGTGCAGCAGCAGCGCGAAGGCCACCGCCGGCGCGGCGGTCGGCTCGGCTACCAGGTTCGTGCTGGCCAGGGCGAAGACAATCGCCGCCTCAAACGGCCCCAGGTTGCCGGGCACGGCGGGCACAGCGATGGCGAAAGAGGCCAGCGCGATCATGGCGATGGCGGCGCTCCACGTCGGCTCGTCGAAGATGGCGAACAGCAGCGAGTAGCCGGTGAGCACCGATACAGCCCACGCGACCGCCGTCCAGCCGACGACCAGCAGCATCGTGCGCGGCGAGGCCAGCGGGCGGACGCCCTCCAGCGCGCTGCTAAGCCAATCCCTGAGCGCAGGGCGTCGCAGCGGCGGGATGACGTGCGCCAGCCCGTCCAGCAGCGCGTAGGCCCAGGCGGGCCGCGCCGCGAAGGCGGCCAGCACGATCACGCCGATCACCGCGCCGACGCCCAGGGCCATGCCCACGAAGCCGATCTCCAATCCGACGGGCAGCATCGCCAGCACCACGCCGATCAGGGCGAAGACGGACAGCGTATCCAGCAGGCGCTCCACCACGATGGTGCTCAGCGAAGTGAAGACCGGCAGCGGCGGGTCGAGCCGGGCGGCCAGCGCCGCGCGCACCAACTCCCCCACGCGCAGCGGCAGCACGCCGTTGACGAAATAGCTGACGTTGAGGATGTGGAAGCTGTGCGCCGGGGCGATGCGATTGCCGAGCAGGACGCGCCAGCGCAGGCTGCGCAGCCACAGCCCGACGTAGGACAGCAGCAGGCAGGGCACCACCCAGGCGTAGGTCGCGCTGCGCAATTCGCTCTGCACGCCGCTGAGGTCGCGCCGAAACAGGTACACCAGCGCGACCACGCTCACCGCCACGCCGAGCAGCAAGCTCGGCCACCGCTTCTTCATCCGCGTCCGTCCGCCCGCCGGTGCCAGCCACCCTGCGCCTGGCACCTCACGCAGCGGCCCATTATAGCGGCTGAGGTGCGCCGCGCACCAGCCCCGCCGCGACCACATCTCCACTAGTACACGCCCAGCCCGCCTTTTCCTTAGCGGTATGGACTTCCGAAGTCTGCGGGGGACTTCGGAAGTCTGAACCTGGGCGCAGCAGAGCGACGCCCCTAGCGGCGCGTGGAAAGAGGTTTTTCCAATTCGCAATCCGCAATCCGCAATCCCGCCCTTCCTCTGCGCCTCTGCGGTTCAGGCATGTCGCCCCCATCACGCACCCGCCGGCGCGCCCCGCGCAAAACTTGACAGCGCCGCCCCCCCGCCCCGTATA
>CAYNHD010000538.1:0-2250 GCA_964396775.1 uncultured Thermoflexus sp.
CCACGTCGTTCCAGGTCAGGGCCAGCGCCTCACCAAGCCGCAATCCGGTTCCCAGTAGCAGCAGCCAGAGGGGTTGCAGCCAATGGTCGGCGGTGCTGTCCAAGAATGTCTGTAGTTCGGCGCTACTCCACAATTCGGGACGGCTGGCTTTGTAGGCGGGCTTCAGCACACGGTCGGCGGGGTTGGACGCCAGCCAGCGCCAGAGAACGGCGACGGCGAATGCGCGGTGTAGAATGCGGTGCACCCGGTCGGCGACGGCGGGGGTGAGGTCGGCGTACAGACGTTGCAGACGGTCAGGGGTGATTTTCTCAAGGCGCACGTCACCCAGAGGGGCGCGGGCGTAGGTCTCCCAGAACCAGCGGTAGCGGGCAATGGTAGACGGCTTGAGGTTGGGCGCGCTGGTCAGCCAGGCGTCTATGAGGTCGGCGACCGTTCGCTTGCCGGGCGCGGGCAGTGCGCCGTCGGCGTCGGCTTGACGCTGCAATTCGCGCAGCTTGGCGCGCGCCTCACGTTCGGACTTGGCGTATACAGTCGGGCGAGTACCGTTGACCTGAATTGAGGCTTGCCAGAGGCCGTCACGACGGCGGACAATGGAACCTTCACCACGTTTTCGGGGCATGGGTTTCTCTCCTGTTGGCCCATGCCCCGGCGCTGAAGTGTTGTATGAAGTGTTGTAGTAGACGCTCTGGCGGCCCGAAAAGGTCGGGTTTTCCCCTCACTGCGGGCGTGGTTCAGTGGTAGAACGTCTCCTTGCCAAGGAGAAGGTCACGGGTTCGAATCCCGTCGCCCGCTCAGCACAAGCCGCCACTCTGAGGGAACTTCAGGTGGCGGCTGTTGTTCTGAGAGAGTGCTCCAACGCCGCTGTAGCGCAGAACGGCGGGCGAGTGCGAACGGATCGGACGCGGACCCCCCTCGCAGCGGGCGGGGCGCTCACCTGCCCGCCTGCACCTCGCGCAGCCAGGCCAGTGCTTCCGGGTTCCTGCCCCAGGTCGTCTGCGCATCAAAGGCATAATGAACGGCTTCGTCCTCGTCGCCGATGCCCACGAACGGAGGCAATCGCCTGGGCAGCGATTTCTTTCCCATCAGGTAGTCCGGGACAAAGCGGTTCGACCGGATGGCTTGCTTCAACTGGGTCGTAGCTGCTTTGGTCGGCCCCTGCTGCTCGAACGTCGCCAGGGCGCGCGTGTACGCCAGGGCAGCCGTGGGTTCATTATACTTGTCCAGCAGGGCAGCAAGCTCGTCGTAGCGGCGCAGCTCGAGCAGGAGATTGGCCAGGACGTAGCGAATGCCCTGGTTGTCGTTGGGGTTCAGGCGCAGCATGTCCTGGTAGTGGGCCGCCGCCTCTTCGCGCTGTCCCAGCCGGTAGAGGCAGTTCGCCAGGCCCGCGCGCGCCCGCATATACGGGCGGGTTTCAAAGATGCCCCAGAAGTGACCGGCGTTTTTCTCAAAGAACTCCTTACCCAGCGCGCGCTCCCCGGCGGCCACCGCTTCCTCGTACCACAGCCTGGCCTCGTTGGGAGTCTTGGTCGCCTCCTCCGCGAGCAGCACGTAAGCGTCTGCGCAGTCTTTCGAGACCTTCAACGCCTTGCGCGCCAGGCGAATGCGGCGGGCACCCTGAGCGTCCCACGCCTGGTACATGATGTCCTGGGCCTGTTCCAGTGGCGTGCTGGCCGGCGCGCTCGGCGGCTGACCAGACGCCATCAGGCTTTCCATGAAAGCGTTCACCTCGTCAATGTTGGCGAACTCCTGCCGGCTCAGCAGTCTGTGCAAGTCAGACATCGCCTTCTCGACCCCACGCGGGTCAGGGGGTGTTTTCGGCGTCCCTGATCCTGACGCGCGCCGGCGCCGCACTGAGGGCTTCTTTTGCAAGCGTTTGTGTGCCATTGCCGTCTCTTTCCATCAACAGGGCTGCTGTGTCTATATCGTACAGTAGAAGTGACTGGCATCCAAGCAAAACGGCAGCAAGCACCGGCAGCACACGGGCGCAAACAGGGGATCGCGCGACGGCCACACGGGTCAGAGACCATGCGGAAACCTCACCCCGCAGCCCCCCTCTCCACCACGTGGTGGAGAGGAGATTTAGGGGTGGGGCTAATACCGCACACCACATCACTTTGCCCGTCTCGACGATTCTCACCTACCTGTCCGCCCCAGAACCGCTGGCGGAGAGAGGGCGGCGAGGCCCGCGCCAGTGGGCCGAGCGGGAGTGAGAGGCCGTTTGAGAGGTATCTTTACCCCCATCCCCGGCCC
>CAYNHD010000539.1:0-2249 GCA_964396775.1 uncultured Thermoflexus sp.
AGGCGTTCAGCGAGCATTCCCGAACTTCCCCTGGCGACAGGTTGTTCGTGGACCCCCCGCCGCCCATATCCTGCGCATCGCCCGAATCGCGTGATAGAATTGGCGCGCAGTGCTCCCACAGCCCAAAACCGCCGAGGATGTGCCCCATGCCCGATGAACCGCTGTACCTCTACCTGACCACGACCGGCTGGCGTTCTGGCAGCCCCCACATGATCGAAATCTGGTTCGTCGCGCACGACGGGCGCTACTACCTGGTGTCGGAGAAGCGCGAGCGGTCGCACTGGGTGCAGAACATCCGCCACACCCCCGCCGTGACGTTTCACGTGGGCGACAAGACCTTCGCCGGAACCGGGCGCATCGTAGACGCCGCCCAGGAGCCGGAACTGGCCGCCGCAGTCCGCGCGCTGATGGACGCCAAATACGAGTGGAGCGACGGCCTCATTGCCGAGTTGACGCCGATCAGCAGCCAATAAGCGCGCGCCTGCCAACGACGACTCACCGCCGTGCGAAAGGATCGCCGCGCCATGAGCGATGCTGCCCTCAACGTGCCTGCGCCCAGCGCCCCCACCCAGGAACTCAGCCGCCAACGCGCCCTGGCCCGCCTCAAGGCGCTCGCCTGCGTGCTCATCTGGGGCGCGTCGTTCGTCACGACCAAGATCATCGTCGAACAGATGGATCCGCTCGTCCTGGTGCCGGTGCGCACGGGTGCCGGGGCGCTGCTGCTCTTGCTGCTGCTGCGCCGGCGTGGGGAGTGGACGGGCTTCGCACGGGGGCGGCTGCTGGGCGCGCTGGCCCTGCTGGGCTTTGTCGGCGTCGCCGTGCATCTGACCATCCAGGCGCTGGGCCTCAGCCTGACCTCAGCCACCAATACAGGCTGGCTCGTCTCGCTGACGCCCATCTTCATCGCTCTGCTCGCCTGGCGCTTCCTCGGCGAGCGGTTCGGGCGGCTGCAAAGCGCCGGCTTCGCCATCGCCATGAGCGGCGCGCTGCTGATCGTCATCGCCCAGGCGGGCGGGCTGGACATCTTCGGCCTGCCGAGCACCCTCGGCGACGGGCTGGCCTTCTCCAGCGCGATCACCTGGGCGGTGTTCTCGGTGCTCAGCAAGCGCGTCATCAGCCAGGGACGCCCTGCCGCCCTCATGGTGCAGGTGATGGCCCTCGGCTGCCTGATGACGCTGCCCCTCTTCGTCGCGCGGCAGGGTTGGAACGAGCTGGCCCTGCTGGACGCGCGGGGCTGGCTGGCCCTGGCCTTCACCGTGCTGCTGGTTTCGTCGCTGGCCTACCTGTTCTGGTACGACGCGCTGGCGGCGCTCAACGCCTCGCAGGTGGGGGTCTTCCTGTACATCGAGCCGCTGGTGACGGTGCTGCTGGCCGCGCTGCTGCTTTCTGAGCCGCTGCGCCCGCTGGCTCTGCTGGGCGGCGCAGCGATCCTCGGCGGCGTGTGGCTGGTGACGCAAGCGCGGGAGTCATGAGTTCTCGGTTTTCGGTTTTCGGTTTTCGGTTTTCAGTCTTCAGTCTTCAGTTTTTGGGTCATGAGGCGCGAGGTTGTCCGGCGCTCTAGAGCGTGTTATGCACTTGTCAACCCCTACCCCCCGGCCCCTTTCCCCGCAAGCAGGGAAAGGGGAGCCTCCCTGCTGGCGGGGAGGGACTGTTCGCCGGCCTCAATCCGCAGGAGTGCGAGTACGGAGCCTTCCTGCTGGCGGGGAGGGACTACAGGGGGGTCAGGGCGCTACCCATGCGCTGTGCCCTGCACGCTACGCCGAGCGTGCGGAGTTCATAACACGCTCTAGACTCAAGACTCCTGACTCAAGACTCCCGACTCAGGTAGAGTCCGGCGAAGCCGGGAACGCCAGCGCCGACCCGTCCGCGCGCACGCTCACCGGCTGCCCGACCCCCCAGGGCGCGCCCGCCCGGCAGGTGACGTGCAGAGACAGGGGAACATCGCGCAGCGCCACCCACACGTCCTGCCGCGCGCCGGTGTAGGTTTGCCGGGCCACGACCGCCGCCGCGCCATCCCCCGCCCCATTGAGCACCAGATTCTCCGGGCGCAGCACGACCTCGACCGCGCCCTGGCACGGTTCAATCAGGCGCACCTCGCCCAGCGCAGTTCGGGCGACGGCCCCGTGCGCGTGGCCGGGCACCAGGTTCGCCGCGCCCATGAACAACGCGGCGCGGCGCGACGCCGGGCGTTCGTAGAGGTTGCGCGGCGTGCCAAGCTGGTGCAGCGCCCCGTCGAACATCAGCCCGAT
>CAYNHD010000540.1:0-2216 GCA_964396775.1 uncultured Thermoflexus sp.
ACGGAACCAGCGCGCGCTTAGTTCGCCAACAGTATCACACGCGGAGAGGGGGTCGGGAGGTGAGGTTTCCACATGATCTCTCACGGCGCGATCAGGGGGATGTCCGGGGCGGCCTGCGAGCCATCTTCGGCGTCCAGGCGGAAAAGGGCGTTGACCCCCGGCGTCCCGTCTTCGCGCGCCCGCACGCCGTCGAACAGTCCCGCGCGCAGGGCGAACGGCCCGGCAGCATCCGGCAGGACGCTCACCGTCAGGCGGTAGGTCAGCAGATCGCCGACCGACCAGGCCAGCGCCGGGACCAGCGCGCCGTCCACCACCGCCAGGCGCGCCCCGCTCCCGTCGTAGAGGTGCGCGAAGGGCGCGAATGTCCAGATACCCCGCTCAGGGTGCAGCGACTCCACCCGCCAGAACAGGTCGAGCGTAGCGGTCGCGCCGGGCGATAGCTCGCCGCTCAGCGTCCAGCCGGCGAAGCGCACGCCAATGTCCGACTGGATGTCAGCGGGATGGGCAATCGGCAGGCGGTCGGGCGCGACGGCCCACAGGCGGATCGTCGCCCCATCGTCGAGGAGCAGGGGCGGCTCGACCGGCTCCGCATAAAGCGGCGGCGGGGCGGGAGGCTCCCCCGCGCGCTGCACGGTGACGATCAGCGCGCCATCCGGTGGGGCGATCAGCGCCCGCTCGAACTCGCTCAGGCGCTCGGCGCGAATGGCGCGCCCGGCCATGACCTCCACCGTCCATTCGTCCATCGGCGCGAGCACGGCCATGCCCGGCCCGCGCGCGGCGCGGATGCGTTCGCCAAGCGCCGTTAGCTCGGCCAGCGGCAGCGTCTCCGGCAGGTCCTCGCCGGGGTGCGCGGCGGTGTTCTGAGCGAAGCGGACGGCGTTCAGCCCGTTGAGCGCGCTGGTCGTCGTCACCAGCGCGCCGACGATCAGCAGGCCCGCGCGCCGGCTCAGGAGCGGGCGCAGCGCGTAGGCAGCCAGTCCGTGCCCGGCGGGGACGGTCAGCAGCAGGTAGAAGGGATGCACCGCGCGCGAGACGTAGCTCATCAGCAGCACGGGCAGGGCGAACCAGACGAGCAGAATCAGCGCCCCATCGCGCTGCTGAGGATTGGGCGAGCGCCGCCAGGCATGAATCGCCGCGCCCACGCCGAGCGCGATCAGCGCCACCCACACGGCGTGAGTCACGGCGCTGAGGTCTTGCCGCAGCGCGGCGTCACCCGCCGGAGCGTTCACCCCGCGCACGTCCGCGTACCCGCCGCCGCTGACCAGGCGCAGGGCGTGGCCGAGCGCCTCGTCCGACAGGCGCGCCCCGCCCTCGGCGAAGGACTCGGCGCGGCTCGTCGTGCGCTCCCAGTTCTGGAGCAGTCCGGCGGCGTAAAGGGCCAGCAGCACGGCGAACACGCCTACCCCGGCCACAAGCGCGCGCCTAGGCACCTGCTGCCAGTAGACGATCAGGAGCAGGCCCACCGGCGCGATCAGGGCGTAGGCGAGCAAGTAGGTGTGGGCGAAGAGGGCCAGCCCGATCAGCGCGACCAGCGTCCGGCGGGCGGGGCGGCGTGTCTGCCCCGTGAGGACGGGTGCCAGCGCCCAGAAGACGAGCGCCACGAAGAAGGGGGCCAGCGCCTGCACCCATGTGCGGCGGCTGTCCTCGATGATCCAGGGGTCGGCGGCGAAAAGCGCCGCCCCGACGAGGGCCGCCCGCGTGCCCAGCAGCCAGCGCAACCCGCGATAGGCCAGCCACACGGCGAGCGTGTTAAGGGCGAGAGTGAACACGTACACAGCGAGCGCCTGGCGCGTCAGGGCGACGACGGGCAGGTAGAGGTAGCCGGTCAGCGGGGGGTTGTCGAAGAGGACGGACGTGCCCTGCCCGGCCAGCGGGAACTGCCCGGCGTCCAGGGTGCGCAGCGCCTGCCAGATCGGGTACACCTGGTCAATGTTGACCTCGATGCTGCCCATGTGCTGGAAGCGCAGCCAAACCCCGGCCAGCAGAATCGCCAGCAGCGCCAGCCGTTCCCCGCGCGATAGGGTGTTGTGCATCCGCTCTCCTGTGGCCGCACCTGAAGGCACCGGCGCAATGATAGCGTGCGCAGCGGGCCGCGTCGAGACAAAGCACGCAGCGTCTACGAACAACCTGTCGCCAGGGGAAGTTCGGGAATGCTCGCTGAATGCCTCCCCCCTCAATCCCCCCTCCAGCGAAGCTAGAGGGGGGACGATCTGGCA
>CAYNHD010000541.1:0-2212 GCA_964396775.1 uncultured Thermoflexus sp.
GTGCGGGCCTCACCCCCTCAATCCCCCTCTCCAGCAGAGCTAGAGAGGGGGACTTGGACCGCTGGTTGGGGCGTTTTCCCCCTCCCTGGCTTGGCCGGGGAGGGGGCGGGGGAGGGGCATTCTGCTCATACCACGCACCCGGAAGCCTTCACTTGATGCGCATGGGGCGTATCGCAATATGCCCCTGCGGATAGAGGGATGGAAGTGCGCCCCGCCCCAGATCAGACTTCCGAAGTCTGCCAGACTTCGGAAGTCGTGGCGGCTGTGCGTCAGGGGTGGGGCGTGGGCTGCCCGGCAGGGTTCTTGGGGGCGGGCCTTGCTTTGCGCCCGGCGCGGCGAGCCTTCCTAGGCGGGCGGCTATCCGGCGTTTCTTCTGGCGGCAGAGGGGGCTGCGCCGCCAGCCATTGCTGCGCGTACTCAACCGCCTCTTGCAGCGACATCAGCAGCACATCGCGCGCCTTGAACACGTTCTCCGCGCCGATTCTGTCCAGCGCGCCAGTGCGCTGTAGCGTTTTGAGCACATTCTTCTCGACACCGCACAGGATCAGCTTGCCCCCCCGCGCACGCAGGCGCTCGGCGTAATTAACCAGCGTCCAGGTGCCGGTGCCGGCCAGCATTTCGTCCCCGCGCAGCCGCAGGATCAGCACAGGTTGGCGGGCGTGGTTGGGGATGGGCAGCCGCTGCTCCAGGTCGCGCATGGCGGCGAAGAACAGCGGGCCGTGTACCGACAGAATCACCAGCGCGCGGTCGGGCAGCGTGGGCGAGAAGGGAATCTCGCGGAACTGGTAGGGACCGACCGGCTCAAGCTGGGTGATGTGCAGGTGGCTGGACTGCATGATGTAGAGCAGCAGCGAGAGCGCCACCCCCACGAAGACGCTGTACTGGAGCGGCAGCAGCAGCGTGGCAACGAAGGTGGTCACCATCGCCCAGCGTCCAGTCCAACTCGCCTTCCACAGGAAACGAATCTCCGCCGGGTCAACCAGAGTCCAGGCGGCCAGGATGAGGTGGGCAGAGAGCGACGTAAGGGCGATACGCCCTGCCAGGTCGCTGAACAGCAGCATGATCAAGGCCACGAGCAGGCCAGCCCACACGTTGGCCAGCCGCGTGCGCGCTCCGGCGCTGACGTTGACCGCCGTCCGCGACAGCGACCCGCCCGACGGCAAGCCCTGAAATAGCCCGGCAGCGATGTTGCTCAAGCCCTGGCCGATGAACTCGCGCGAGGCGTTGGGCAGCCGGCCATCCGGCTCCTTGAGGCTTTGCGACAGGGCGGCAGTCTGCACCAGGCCCAGCAGAGCCACAGCCAGCGCCGACGCCGCCAGGTCGCCGGCGAGATCGGGGTGCGGCAGGGAAGCTGCTGGCAGGCGGTCGGGCAGGGGGGCAATGTCCTGCACCAGGATCACATCGTCAGTCCACCCGCCTATCACCACAATCACGGCACTGGCCCCCGCCACTGCCAGGAAGATGCCCAGGGCGCGGATGCGCGTCCGCCGGAAGAACAAGATAATCGTCATGGTCAGCAGGCCGATAGCCAGCGTGGGCGCATGAGCCTGGTCAAGACTTGCGGCCAGGTGGTTCAGCGTATGGATGAGGCCGCCGTGCTCGCCTCGTGGAATGCCGGAAAACGTGCCGAGTTGCTCTGTCGCCATCAGCAGTGCCGCGCCGGTCAGAAAGCCGGTCATCACCGCGCGCGACACAAAGCGCGTCAGGTCGCCCAGGCGCAGCACGCCAAACACAAGCTGAAAGATACCCGCCAGAATTGACAGGGTGACGATCAGAACACCCACCTGGTAGGAAGTCTTCAGGGATTCCAGGGCGCTGCCCACCAGCAGCATCAACGTGTTGGTGGGGCCGGTTGTCATGTAGGTGGCGCTGCCCGCCAGCGCGCCCACAATGGGCGCGATCACGGCGGCGTAGAGACCATACGCTGGCTCGACCCCGGCCAGCAGCGCGAAGGCCATTGCCTGGGGAATGCCCGCCGTTGCGCCGGTGATACCGGCGATCAGGTCGTGCGGAAAGGTGTAGCGCAGGTAGTGCCTGACGCGGAATGCTGAGAGTTGGTTGGCGATAGACATGAGCTTGGCAGGCAGATGGTGGCGCAGAAACCATGACATCCCCATTGTACCGTGCCGTCCGGCTGTTGGCATGTTTCGCACGGCGCTAGGGGTCCACGAACAATCTGTTGCCAGAGGAGGTCATGACTGCTCGGTGAACG
>CAYNHD010000542.1:0-2203 GCA_964396775.1 uncultured Thermoflexus sp.
CGGCGTTCATGGCCCGCAGTGCTTCGACCATTTCGGCGGCTGTGTCGTCCTCGAAGCCGTAAAGCTGGATGTAGCCGATCTCGCCCTCCAGCACGCGGCTGGTCACGCTCGGCACGCTGATCCGCTGGCGCACGACCTCAAAGGTCAGGATGTCGGCCACGTTCGGGCGGTGGATGCCCAGCCGGACCAGCGTCTGGGCTGGGCCGCGCACCAGGCTGATGATCTCGTTCTGCGACAGCCCGGTGACATCCTGTCCCTCGACCTCGACAATCACATCGCCGGCGCGCAGACCGACGGCTTCGGCGGGCGATCCCGGGATGATCGTGACCAGCTCCAGCCCGCCGTATTCCTCGCTGGTGCGGACGGTGGCGCCAATCCCTTCGTACTCGCCGCTTATGCCTTCCGAGACACGGGCGTAGGTCTCCGGGTCCATGTAATCGGTGTGAGCGTCGCCAGCGGCGGCCATCAGGCCGTACAGCGCCGCGTCGAGCAACTTCTCGTCATCCACCAGCGGGTTGGTGCTGTGAATGGCTGCCCAGGCGTCCCACAGCGGCGCGAGGGCTGCCTCTTCGCCGGCGCTTTCGCCGGGCGGCAGGGTGGGGTTGATCGCAATATCCGGCGTCTCTGCGAAGCGGGCCATCGCGTCAATGGCTCCGCTTACCAGGGCGCGGTCGTCAAGGGGGTCTACGTAGTTGTCATGCAACAGCTTCCACGCTTCGCGGAACGCTGTAAAGAGCGTCTCAGTGCCTGCTGGTGGCCCGTTCTGGGCGGGAGCGGACGCCGTTGCCGGGACATACCAGGCGAGCAGGGCAGCGGTCAGCAGCGCGATCAGCAGGGCGAGGACGGGGGCACGGTGTGCGCGGAGCAGCCTGGAGCAGTGCATGGAATAGTCTCCACAGGATACGATCAGTCTAGATTATACGCACGGTGCCCGCCAAACCGCACGAGAGGTTGCCTAGAGCGTGTTATGAACTCCACACGCTCGGCGTAGCGTGCAGAGCATGGCGCATGGGGTGCGCCCTGACCCCACTCTGTAGTCCCTCCCCGCCACCGGGGAGAGTCTCTTTTCCCATTTCCCTGCTTGCGGGGAAAGGAGCCGGGGGATAGGGGTTGAAAAGTACATAACGCGCTCCAGAGGGATCGGTCCTCACGCCGATCCCGCGCCCCCAGCCAGGACTCCCGCCAGGTACCCGGCGAAGTCGCCGTCGGCGCAGGCCTCCACGTAACGCAGTAGCTCACCGCCGCCCACCGGATAGAGCGGGTAGGCGGAGGTGGGCCACGCGCCGCGCGGGGCGGGCGCAACCGCCGTGACCAACGGGCCGGGCAGGTCTACGTCGCTGGTCAATCGCTCGACGATCTCTTCCGCTGTGACGATCACCGTCGCCGCGATCCCGGCCAACTCTGGGTCAATGCCCAGGTTCTTGTTCAGGCGGGCGTTGCCGCGCCGGTCGGCGACCAGGGCGTGGATCACGGCCACGTCGCACGACACGGCAGGGAAGGCGACCAGCGTCTCGCCGCTGTAGGGGTCGCGGATAGTCTGCACGTCCGGGCGCAGTGCCAGCAGGTCGGTGCCCAGCCAGGCCGATGAGGGCATGAAGCCCACGCCCGCGAGCTTCGCCCTGATTCCAAAAGCGAGGCTCGCCTCCGTCTCTTCGATCACGCGGAGCTGTCCTGCGTTGGCGGCGGCGGTGAACATGGGGGCCAGCCCGAACGCTTCCAGCCCGAAGTAGCAGGTGCGCGTCTGGCTGACGCAGCCCGCGCCGACCAGCAGATCGGACTCGTAGCCGGCGGTGAAACACAGCAGCGTCAGACCAGCAAGGGGCGGCGAGCGGCGCAATAGCTCGCGCACAAACGCAACCGGGCGACGGTAGAGCATGTTGCCGCCCAGGGCCAGCGTCTGGCCCGGCTGCACGAGCGCGGCGGCTTCGGCCAGGCTGAGGCGCTTGTCGGCGGGCGAAAGACGAGACAGGGCAGACATGGCAGGGTGCGCTCCTCTGCCGCATGACCGCGCGGCGCGATCACGGTAACACATTGCCCCGCGCCGCACAACCCCGGCGCGGACAGCCAGTGGTGAGCATCAGCAGCGCCGAATAGGGTAGGGGCGTGCCGTATACACCCCATTAAGTCTGGCTGCGCACGCCTTTGTCCCTCAATCCCCCTCATATATTAGAGAAACAGGCTCAGACGGTAGAATAAGCCGTCT
>CAYNHD010000543.1:0-2199 GCA_964396775.1 uncultured Thermoflexus sp.
AACCGCAGACTTCCGAAGTTTTCGGAAACTTCGGAAGTCTGATCTCAGGCCGGGCGGCAGCAACGCAGCGCCCCCACCTGCGGGCCCTGCCCGCAATTCGCCTCAAATCGTACTTGCCAAGCGCCACTGCCCTCGTTATCATCACAGGGTTTGGGATCAGTGTCCTGGCCCGCTGCTGGACTGGGCGCACCTGCCGGATAAGCCGTCCGGCACATCGCCGTTTGAGAGGAACCCCACTATGCGAGCGTATCGCCTCTGGATCGCCGTCATCCTGGCGGTCGCCGTGCTCTCTGCCTGGATGAGCCTGAGCGACCCGCACATCAATTTCCTGGGCATCAATCGAAAGGTGCAGGTCGTGCAGGGCCTCGATCTGCAAGGCGGCTCGCGCGTGCTGCTCCAGGTGTCGCCGGGCACCAAATACGACGACGATACAGTGGAGCAGGCAGTCAAGAACGTCGAGCGGCGCGTGAACGGGCTGGGCGTGACCGAGGCTGTTGTGCAGCGCCAGGGCGAAGACCGGATCATCGTCGAGCTACCTGGCGTGCGCGAGCAGGCTGTGGCGTTCGATTCGATCAAGTCCACCGGCCTGCTGGAGTTCGTGGATTTCTCGACTGTCACCCAGGATTTGTCCGAAGGCGCGTGCATCCTGACCACCGAGCAGGTCAAGCTGACTGAGGCGCGCCTGCCAGAGGGGGCGACACCACCCGCGTACACAGAGTACACATGCCCCAGTGAGGACTTGCTGAACCCCACCGAAGAGCCGGCGCTGCTGCAAAACGGGCAGCCGTTCAAGACGATCATGACCGGCGCGGGCCTGGCCGACGCCGCAGCAACCACGCAGGGCACAATCGGCACGCAGTGGATGGTCAACTTCGTGCTCCGCGATGGTGGCGACCGCGTGAAGGACTTCGAGACCTACGTCGCCAATAACCCGAACCGTCCGATGGCCATTGTGCTGGACGGGCGTCTGCTGTCGTACCCCACCATCCAGCCTGATCTCTCTGACGCGGCACGGGCGGGGACGATGGATGGTGGCATCATCACCGGGTCGTTCACGCGCGACGAGGCACGCATTCTGGCCGCGCAGCTAAAGTACGGTGCGCTGCCGGTTCCACTGGACATCATCGCCTTCGACACGATTGGCCCCTCGCTGGGCGAAATCTCAGTAGAGCGTTCCATTCGCGCGGGCATCATCGGCGTGATCACCGTGCTGGTCTTCATGCTGGTCTACTACCGGGTGCCGGGCATCGCCGCTGACCTGGCGCTGTTGCTGTTCATCGCCATCAACTTCGCGCTCTACAAGTTCATCCCTGTCACGCTGAGCCTGCCGGCCATTGCTGGCTTCCTGATCTCGATTGGCACGGCGGTGGACGGCAACATCCTGATCTTTGAGCGCATGAAAGAAGAACTGCGCAAAGGGCGCTCAGCGGATCGGGCGATTGAGGCGGGTTTCGAGCGGGCGTGGACTTCCATCCGCGACTCGAACATCTCGACGATCATCATCACGATTATCCTGTACTTCTTCGGCAACGCCTTCGGAGCCAGCTCGGTGCAGGGCTTCGCCATCACACTGGGGATGGGCCTGGTGATCAACCTGTTCACGGCGGTGATTGCCACACGCGCCTTCCTGCATACCATTGTGCTGGTGGCTGGCGAGCAACTGCGCGCTCGCCCCAGGCTGCTCGGCGTGTAGGCGCGCCGAAGGGAGATACCCATGTTCAATTTCGCAGAGCGACGTCACCTGTTCTTCCTGATTTCGGCGCTGATCATCATTCCGGGCGTGATCGCCATGGTGATCTCCACACTCGACTATGGCAGCCCTGTGCGCCTGAGCATTGACTTCACCGGCGGCACCTTGATGGAAGTCTCGCTGGTGAACGACGTTGACGAGCAGACTGTGCGCGATACGCTGAAAGACTTTGGCCTTTCGGATTACGTCGTACAGCGGCTCGATCCGATCCCCGCTGATTCCATTGCGGGGGCCTTCGACGAGGCGGGCAGCCGCTGGCAGCTTCGCTTCGAGGAGACGGATCGCCTGGATGAGCTAAAGGCGTTCATGCGCGATCCAGAGCGGCTGGGCGAGTTCTGGTCGCCCAAGTCCGTCGAGGAAGACCCGGCGCGCGAGGCCGCGCTGACGACGAGCAGCGTCTCGGCGACGGTCGGCCAGGAAGTGACGCGGGCGGCGTTCGTGGCGACGCT
>CAYNHD010000544.1:0-2189 GCA_964396775.1 uncultured Thermoflexus sp.
CCGAGCTAGAGGGGGGACGATCTGACAGGCAATTCTCCCCTTCCCCTGGCTTTGCCGGGGGAAGGGGTCGGGGGACAAGGGCGTTCTGGCAAGCGCCCAACAACTTGTTCGTGGCCCCCCAGGTAGGGGCGCAGCAGAGCAGTGCTCCAGGGCGGGGCTGAGCGCCGCCCCTACGAGACCTCACCCCCGCTCGGTGCTAACGCGCCTCGCCGAGCGCGGCGAGGCTGGGGGTGAGGTTGTGCGGGGCGCGCACCGCAGGAGACTTCCGAAGTCTGGCTTGGGGCCGTGCGCAGAAAGAGACTTCCGAAGTTTTCGGGAACTTCGGAAGTCTGAACCCGGCGCTGCCTGCCGGTGCGCTCAGCGCGGCTGGGGAGTCAGGCGGGGGCCTAGCCGGTCCGTCTGCCGGGAAGCGGACATGCCGTCGTCCATCGTATCCACGAAGTAGCTCTCACACGCCGCGTCCAGGGCCTCCGGCGTCAGGCGCGGGGTGACACCCTCGTAGTCAGCCATAGCCACCAGGATTCTGAGGATGTCGCGCGGGTGGACGGCCTGCATGGGCCGGTTCGGTGCGCGGTACCATTTCTGGAGCAGATAGAAGAATCCCTCTTTGTCCAGCGGCACGCCCATACGCTGCGCGTACAGGGCGAAGATTTGCGAGAAGGCGCGCTCGTCCGGTCTGTTCACTTTGATCTTCATCTGGATGCGGCGCAGAAAGGCATCGTCCACCAGGTTGCGCGGCTCAATATTGGTGCTGAAGACCATGAGTTGCTGGAAGGGGATGGCGATGGTCTGCCCCGTTTGCAGGCGCAGGTAGTCCACGTGCGACTCGAGGGGCACCACCCAGCGGTTGAGCAACTCGGAGGGCGAGATCATCTGCCGCCCGAAGTCGTCAATGAGGAACATGCCGCCATTGGCTTTGAGCTGCAGCGGGGCCTCGTAAAACTTGGCGACGGGATCGAAGCGCAGGTCGAGCGCGGCCATCGTCAGTTCGCCGCCGACGATCACCGTCGGGCGCTGGAAGTAGCTATAGCGCCGGTCAACCTGGCTGTCGGCGTCTGCCTTGAACGCCCGCAGATCGTCTTTGGTCAGCTGTACTTCCTTGAAGACCAGCGGATCGTAGACGCTGACGACGTGACCGCCGATGGTGATGGCATAGGGCACCCAGATCGGCTCTGCGCCGGAGATCAAGCGCGCGATAGACTGGGCGATGTCCGTCTTGCCGTTGCCTGGCGGCCCGTAGAGGAACATGGAGGTGCCGATGCTGAGCGCGGGGCCGATGCGCCGGTGAAAATCGTCCGGCAGCACCAGGTGGGCCAGAGCCTGCCGGACGCGCTGCGGGGAAATATCCATGCTGCGCTGCGTTTGCAGCAGGATCATCTGCGTGTATTTCTCAACAGGCACCGGCACAGGGCCGATGTACTGGCTGCGGGCCAGGGCGTCGCGCGCGCGCTTGGCGCCGGCGTCGGACAGGCTGTAGGCGTAGCCCAAGCGCCCGACCCCGCCCGCGCTGACCACCTCGACAATGTGCTCCTCTTGCAGCTTGATCAGGATATGGTCGAGCAGCTTCAGTTCCAGGCGCGTCACCTCGCCGAAGTGGCGCAGCGAGACTTCGCCCTCGTTGAACATCATGCGCAGCAGAATGTCTACCACCAGGCTGGGCGGGATGTCTAGCTCGGCGGGGTGAACTGGCGCGCGCAATAGCTCGCGCAGCGCCGCGTCGGACGCGTCCAGCACCTCCCCGCGCACGCCCTCTTCGCCGTTCGACGGCCACTCTTCTTCGAGCGGAATCTCTATCGGCTCGCTCATATCTGCTCCCCCTGGAACGCCAGACGGTCAACGCCGGGCCAGCCGCCGGAGCGGTCGTCCCTTTCGGGCGCTGGCCCGCTCAGGATAGCCCCTGTGCCGGGTGACGGGCGCTCCTACCCCACCTATAAGCAGGATTATGCACAACCCTGCCGGGTGTGGCAAATGTGGGAGGCGTCGCACACAAAGAGACTTCCGAAGTTTGGGAAACTTCGGAAGTCTGACGCCGGGGGGAGGGCCACGTAGCGACGTATTGCCATACGCCCCATGCACGTCAAGTGAAGGCTTCCGGGTACGTGGTATGGGCACCCCTGGCCCCTCCCCGGCAAGTCAGGGAGGGGAAAAACGCCCCAACCAGCGGTCAAAGTCCCCCTCTCTAGCTCAGC
>CAYNHD010000545.1:0-2189 GCA_964396775.1 uncultured Thermoflexus sp.
CCTTTCGCTTCTACGCCGAACTGAACGATTTCCTGCCGCCCAGCCGCCGCCAGGTGCCCTTCGCGCACCGCTTCGACGGGCGCGTGTCAATCAAGGACATGATCGAGTCGCTGGGCGTACCGCACACCGAGGTTGACCTGATCCTGGCCAATGGCGAGTCGGTGGATTTTCACTATCTCGTGCAGGATGGCGACCGGATCAGCGTCTATCCGGTCTTCGAGACGTTCGACATCACGCCGCTGCTGCGCGTCCGATCTCGCCCGCTGCGCCAGCCACGCTTCGTGCTGGATGTGCATTTGGGGCGGCTGGCGGGCTATCTGCGCCTGCTGGGTTTTGACGCGCGCTACGCCTCGGATTGCGACGACGCGACGCTCGCTGCGCTCTCGCGCGACGAGCGCCGCACGCTGCTCACGCGCGACCGGGGCCTGCTCAAGCGCCGCCAGGTGACGCATGGTTACTGCGTGCGCGCTACCAACCCCCGCGAGCAGGTGCGCGAAGTGCTGCGCCGCTTCGACCTCTACCGCCTGGTCGCGCCGTTCTCGCGCTGTATTCGCTGCAACGGCGTGCTGGAGCCTGTCGCCAAGCAAGTCGTGGCGGATCGGCTGCCGCCGCACGTGCGCGCCCATCACGACGAGTTTCGCATCTGTACGGCGTGCGGGCAGGTCTATTGGCGCGGATCGCACTACCAGCGCCTGCGGGCGCTGGTCGCCTGTTGGCTGGAGAACTCGCAGGGCGCGGACGAGACCCTGGGCGGGCGCTGAGCGGCCCCCTCAGCGGCGTTGCTGGTTGCGCGCCACCACGTCGGTGACTTTGCCGTGCTGGGCGAAGATCACCACTGTGTCGCCTGCCCGGACGACTGTCTGCGGCGCGGGGTGCACAGTGGCCTCCCCGTTCTGGCTGTGCAGCACGATGTCCATGTCTTCGGCCTCTTGCAGCGTGCCGACCGTCTGGCCATCCAGGAACGAGCGAGGCGCAACCGCCAGGCGGATCATGCTGTACTCCACGCCGTGGATCTCCAGCGTCTGGGTGATCTCAATGCCCAGCGCGGCGGAAGCGAACGCCGGGGCCGCCAGGTCGGTGGCGCTGAGCACCGCCTCGACGTTCATGAAGTGGCGAATCTGCGCGGCAAAGCGATCCTCCCACATGCGCACGACGATGCGGATGTTCGGGTTGAGATCGCGGGCGCGCATGGTCACTTCCAGGTTCATGTGGTCGTTGGACGTGCAGACGATCAGCGACTGCGCCTGGCGGATGCTCGCCGTCTCCAGCGTGGCGGGCAGCCGACCGTCTCCGGCGACTAGCGGCACGCGCAGCCGGCCCAGTTCGTCCCGTTTCTCCGGCTCGATGTGGTGATCAATGGCGACCACCTCAAAGCCCATCGTCACCAGCGAGCGGACGACGCGCGTGCCCAGGTGCCCCACGCCGAGCACGATCACGTGGTTGCTGTAAGTGGATGCCACGGCTTCCTCCCAGGAATTGCTCTGCGCGCCGCTGTTGAAGAACAGGTTGATGAAGTCGAACACGCCGCGCGCAGCGACATAGGCCCCGATGAGGGGCATGGCGTACCAGAAGGCGACAAGCTGCGCTTCGGGCGGGATGTCGCCTGGCGTCTCGACGATCATCAGCGCCAGCATGGTGTAGGGCAGGTCTACATAGGGGATGCGCTCGTAACCGGCCCGCACCCATAGCTCGCCGTACAGCCAGCCTCCGGCGAAGACTGCCAGCAGCAGCACACCGATTGGCGTCCGAAACTCGCGCAGGATCACGCGCAGGTTGCGCCACGCGGCGCGAACCAGGCGCGCCTGGCGGCTCAACCGCCGCGCGCGAATCTGGGGAGCTACGAACTTGGATCGCGGCACGGGCTATGATCCTCAGCGGTGCCTGGTCGCTGACGCGCCCTGTGACCGGCGGGCGCGCAGCGCAGCGCGTGCGCAAGATGTGCAGCATTGTGATCAGGCGCAGGGCAGGGCGCGGCTGCCAGGGAATGATGGTGCTTTTGGCACACCCTTTCCGGCACGATCACCCGCCACCCTGCTGAGTCTAGCGGATCTGGAAGAAGGGTGCATCTCGCGACGGGGGCGCAATACCTGAACCGCAGAGACACAGAGGACGCGGAGAAGAACTAACCCCATCCTTTCTCTGCGCTCTCTGCGCCTCAGCGGTGATCTTTTGCCCCAGAAATGAGATAC
>CAYNHD010000546.1:0-2180 GCA_964396775.1 uncultured Thermoflexus sp.
CCCCCGGCCCCTTTCCCCGCAAGCAGGGAAAGGGGAGAAAGCTGTCCCTCCCCGCTGGCGGGGAGGGACTACAGGGTGGGGTCAGGGCGCTACCCATGCGCCGTGCCCTGCACGCTACGCCGAGCGTGCGGAGTTCATAACACGCTCTAGCGCGGGCATCAGCGCGTGATCAGATAGACAAGGAGCAGCACAACCACGCACAAGGCAACGATGACGCCCCACGACATGAGGACAGCCCGCCGCGCCTGGCGCTGCACCGGCTTCAACAGGCCGTCAAGCTGCCCTGTCGCCAGGTAGCGATAGAGCGCGGCAGCCTCGCGATCCAGGGCGCGGTAATGGGCGGGGAGCCAGTGATAGACCTGCGTGCGCGTCATGCGATAGTAAACGCGCAGGCTGTCAGGACGCCGCTTGATGGTGATGGTATGGTCGGCGCGGCGCGGGTCGAACAGGCGAAAGCGCCGCAGACGCCGCCCGCGCACCTGTTTGGCAGTGGCCTGTTCCAGCTCAAAATCGGCCTGGGCCAGGAAGGCAGGCAGGCGGGTTTGTAGCTCGTCCGCCGTGAGGATGATCGGCAGGGTGTAATTGATGCGCAGCCGGTCTTCGCGCCAGCAGCGTTCGGCGGGCATCCGCAGCGGCAGCAGGTCGCGCTTGGCGACAGGCGGCGGATGCTCGACGGTCAGCGGGCGCGTCGGTGCGCCCGCCTTGATCAGGCGGCGCACCAACTCCTCAAAGGCCAGCAGGAATTGCCCCTGGAAATGAACCGCCGGATACCCCGACAGCGCCGGCGGGATGGCGCATTGATCATAGAGCACGAGGATAATCTTCGCCTGGCCCTCCAGCACGGAGGCCCAGTGAGGTGGGGCGTCCGGCGCGGTGCTGGCCGTCGAGAGCACGATCAGCACGTGCGACGCCTCGGCCAGCACGGTCGCGTCGTCAAGGGGCGGCTCTTCGCTGCGGCGACCCGGATCGGGCACAGGCCGGATGACCATACCGCGCTGCTCCAACTGCACAGCCAGGTGCCGGGCGAAGGCATGGTCGGGTGGCGCGTAGTGAACCAGGATGTGTGGCATACAAGCTCACCTGATCGGATGCGTGGATGCGTGGCGCGCAGGCTCAGGGCGGCAGCCGCACCTGTATTCTACCGCCGCGCGCGGCAATCGGACAACGCGCGGGCGGGCGGCGTACCTTACGCCGGAGGGACGGGAATCGGTTTTGTAGAGGCGGGTTTGCAAACCCGCCCCTACAAATCATGCCGCTGCCGCGCCTGGCGCACTTACTGGGGGCCGCTCAGCCCAGCAGCAGACTCGCCCGCACGGTCACATCGCGCAGCGCGCCATCTACGGCCAGGCGCAGTGTGCCCGCCGCGATCTGCGCGGGGGTCAGCCAGACCGCGCCGCTGTCTGGCGCTGGATGGCGCAGGGCCGCCAGCACCCGCGCCGAGGTGAAGCGCACGTCGTAGAGTTCCAGGAAGTAATGCGTCAGCGGGCCGGCGTCGCCGTGCCGGTCGGTCGGCTCGCGCCGCTCGACAGTGCGCAGCGGCTCGGCGATCACCTCGTCCGCTTCGAGCGCGGGCAGCAGCCGCGTCTCGCTGACCAGCTCCTCGTACAGCTCGCGGAAAGGTGACCGCTCGCGCCCTTCACCGCTAAGGAACCAGGCGCGAAAGCCGTCTAGCGCCCCGGCGGGCAGGTACAGGCGCAGGTCGGCGGCGGCGGGGTCTTCCAGGCGCGCGCCGAACGCGGCCAGGCGCTCCGGCTCAGTCACGGCCAATGCCCCACCAACCGGCGCCAGCACGTAGCGCCCCAGACGGCGGCGCTGCTGGTTGAGCACCAGCAGGTAGCGCCCCTGGTGCCTGATGCGGCACAGCGTCGCGCAACTCACGCGCAGCAGGTCGGAGTCGTCGGGCGGGGAAGGCATGGGAGTCTCCGGGGAGGCGGGCGGTGCGCTTCCCACCATACCACCGGGCGGCGCGTTTGCCAACCGGCGCGGCGGCGGGGAGTCCACGAACGACCTGTCAGGTCGGGGGTTCGCTCTGCCGGGTTCTGGTTCAGCCTCACCCCCAGTCTCGCTGCGCTCGGCTTGCCCCCTCTCCACGACGTGGAGAGGGGGCGGCGAGGCTCGCTTCAGTGGGCCGAGCGGGGGTGAGGCTCTCCGGCGGCGGCAGATGATCCGCTGACAACTTG
>CAYNHD010000547.1:0-2179 GCA_964396775.1 uncultured Thermoflexus sp.
AGGGGAATGATGCGAAACGTTGAGTTGTGGCGCGAGAGGCGCGACGAACTGGCCGCACAAGTCGCCTGCGGCAAGATGCGCGGGGACGGGCAACCGGGCAACGTGCCGCTGGTCTGGCTGCAAGCAGAATTGAACACCGCCCAGCGCCGCCTTGCTGACGCCATGATCGAGGCCGGGCAATTGCCCAGCCTGCGCCGCCTTCGGGCGCGTGGATGGCGCTGGTAATGGGCGACCGCGCCGCGCTGACCGCCCGCCGCGATCGTCTGGCCGCCGAGCTTACGCGGGCACGGGCCGCGCTGGTCTACGCTGATACGCCCGCGCGCCACAAGCGCGTTCAGCGCCTGGAGCGCGAACTGATCGCCGTCGCCGTGGAACTGCGCACATTGCGCGAATTGGGATTGTAGGATGAGACCGCTGACCACAAAACAACACCGGGCCGTGTTCGCGCTGGCGGACGGCGCAACCAACCGCCTGGCCGCGCAGCGGGCCGGTGTGAGCGAGCGCAGCATCCAGCGTTGGCGCAGTCTGCCCGTGTTCGCTGACGCCCTGCGCACGGCAGAGGGGGACAGGTTGTCGGACGTGGCGCGTCAACTGACCGCCCTGTCGCTGACCGCTACTGCTACGTTGGCGGAGATTCTGGACGATAAAACGCAGCCCGTATTCGCGCGTCTGCGGGCTGCCCAACTGGTGCTGGAGCACGGCCAGCGCTTGCATGAAATGCGGCTGTTTGCCGCGCGCCTGGACGCCCTGGAAGCCGCGCAGAACGCGCAAAGGGGGAAGGATGAGCAACCGTACTAATCACCGCCGTTTGGTCGCCCTGGAGAGCGCCGCAGCGCCCTACAGCGCGAACCTGGAAGCGATCGGCGTCACCGACGCCGACTTGTTGCGCGTGTTCACCGTTGACCTGCCGTTTATGAGCGACGACGAATTGCGCGAACTACTCGACCTTCTCGGTGAGTCCGCTGACTGGGAGCCAGGCGAAATCGAACTGGTGGAAAAAGCGCAAGCTGAGGCCAGGCGGCGACTTGCCGCTGGCGAAGGGAAACGATCATGAGCGACGAAACATACCGAACCGTGACCGCGCTACACGAGCATCACGCCTACCTGCGCGCCCGCGATCGCGCCGCGCGGCTGTTTGCTGCGCTGGAAGCGATCCCGCTGGGCAAAATGTCCACCGAAGACCTGGAAGCGCTGATCGCCGAAATCGAGCAGCAGATCCAGGCGAAGGAACAGCGACGGCGCGAATTCGAGCAGCTGAGTGTGAGCGAACTGCAGGACCTGCTTAAGCGCGCCCAAGACGAACTGGCCGCGCACCGCGCAGAGAAGGTCGCCCAGGCGCAGAAAGACAAGCCCAAGCCGAAGCCGATCGGCCCCACGTCCGCGCCGCAGCCGACCATGAGCAATGTGAGCAAGGCGAAAGAGGCCGCACCCCCGTCGGGGGCTGCGCTGGCCGCTGCGCTGGAGCAGATTGCCGAGGCGGTGCGCCGTGGCCACTAAAACGCTGACTGTCGAGCAGCTGGAAGCCGAGCGGGGCAAGCTACAGGACGCCCTGCGCGAACTGGCCGGTGAACAGGAGATCGTGCGCAGCGCGCTTGCCCAGGCGCAAGCCATCACCGCGCGCTATGGGCAAGCGCCGGAGAACGCCGACCTTTACGAGCGCCGCCGTGAGGAACTGGCCCTGTACGCCGAACGCCTGGCCGCTGGCCTGGCCGCCGTAGACGCCGACCTCGTCGCCGCGCGGGAAACCGAGCGCACGGCTGAGCGCGAGCGCCGTGAGAAGCGCTTGAAAAGCATACGCGCCGAGGCGGGCAAACTATGCGACCAGCTGCAATCCGACCTGACCGACCGCGCCGCGTGGAATAAGTTGGGCGCGCTGCACAGCGAGCACCTGGCCCTGCGCCGTGAGCTGTACGGCCTGGACGCGCTGGGCCGCGCCGCCTCGTCCCCTTTCGACTGGCTGGCGCCCGCTGACGGATTGGCGCGCTACTGCGCCGCCCTGAAGATGATCGCCTTCGGTGACGCGCGCCCGCCGGAGTACCCTGACGCCTACCGGCAACTTCACTCCCGCGACTGGTCACCGCCCGTGCGCTCGCTACGTGAGGCGCTGGGCCTTTAACTGTGCGCCCCGTCGGGCCTCGGCACCCGGCGTGCGCTGTTCGTTCACAGGTGGGGCGCGCGC
>CAYNHD010000548.1:0-2173 GCA_964396775.1 uncultured Thermoflexus sp.
CACTTGACGCCGAGCGGGATGAGGTCCCGTAGGGGCGTATGGCAATACACCTCTACGGGGGCGCAGCGGAGCAGCGCCCCTACCTGATCTGCGCCTCTGCGGTGAGCACTTCACGCCGGACGCGCGCGCAAAGGACAGCGCCATGAGCGAACACTCCGAGACCGAAGTTAAACTCTACGTGCCCGACCTGGACGGGCTGGCCGCGCGCCTGGTCGCGGCGGGCGCGGCCTTGCACAGCCCGCGCACTTACGAGCACAATGTCCGCTACGACACACCCGCCGGCGACCTCAGCCGCCAGTATATCGTGCTGCGCCTGCGCCAGGATGCGCGCGCCCGCCTGACCTACAAGGGGCCGGCGCAGGTGACCGATGGCGTCATGTCGCGCTACGAGGCCGAGGTGACGGTGGATGACTTTGCCACGATGGACGGCATTCTGCGCGCCCTGGGCTACGTGCCGTTCGTGGTCTATGAAAAATATCGGACGACTTACCAGTGGCGCGAAGTCGAGATCGTGCTTGACGAGCTGCCCTTCGGCAATTTCTGCGAGATCGAAGGGCCGTTGCCCGCCATTCACGCGGCGCTGGCCGCGCTCGACCTGGAAGGCTGCCCGCGCATCCCCACCAGCTACCTGGGCATGTTCGCCGTGCTCAAGCAGCGGCTCGGCCTGACCTTCCACGATCTCACCTTCGCCAACTTCACGGGCATCGCCGTGCCGCCGGAGGTGTTCAATCACCTGACATAGACGACTCCCGCGCTCAGTTCTGAACAAGTTCTGAACAGGCATTTACAAACTTAACGTGGATAGCGTACAAACTTAACGCGCTCAATAAGAGCGCGCAGCCATCAGAAAGGGGGCACCTGATGCTCATTGGCGGCATAGAAGGCGGCGGCACCAAGTTCGTCTGCGCCATTGGTGACGCGGAGGGGCGCATCCTGGCCCGCGAGCGCATCCCCACCACCACGCCGGAGGAGACGCTCCAGCGGTCGGTCGGCTATTTCGCCGCGCAGGAAGCCGCGCGCGGCGAGAAGCTGGCCGCGTTCGGCATCGCGTCCTTCGGCCCGGTAGACCTCAACCCGGCGTCCGAGCACTACGGCTTCATCACCCGCACGCCCAAAGCGGGCTGGTCATACACAGACGTAGCCGGGGCGGTGCGCCGGGCCTTCCCCGGCGTGCCGGTCGGCTTCGATACGGATGTCAACGGGGCGGGCCTGGCCGAGCACCGCTGGGGCGCGGCGCGGGCCTGGCGCACGTTCGTCTACCTCACCATCGGCACGGGCATCGGCGGCGGTGGGATGCACGAGGGGCGCACTCTGCGCGGCCTGATTCACCCGGAGATGGGGCATATCCTGTTGCCCATCCGCCCCGACGATCCGCTCAAACGCGGCGTGTGTCCTTTCCACGCCTATTGCTTCGAAGGGCTGGCTTCTGGCCCATCCATCGAGGCGCGTTGGGGGCAGCGCGGCGAGACCCTGCCGCCCGATCACCCCGCCTGGGAACTGGAAGCGCACTACCTGGCGCATGCCATCATGGACATCATGGCCGTGCTATCGCCGGAAGGGTTCGTGCTGGGCGGCAGCGTGATGCATCAGCGGCAGCTTTTCCCCATGATCCGCGCCAAGGTCGCCGAACTGGCGAATGCCTATTTTGTTCACCCTCGCCTGGAGACCTACGAGGACTACATTGTGCCGCCGGGCCTGGGCGACGACGCGGGCGTGTGCGGGGCGTTCGCGCTGGCGCTGGGGGCGCTGGAGGAGAGCTAGGATGAGCGAGCATCAGAGCGAGCTATTTCCGCGCGCGAGCGGCGTGCTGCTCCATCCCACGTCGCTGCCAGGGCCGTATGGCATCGGCGACCTGGGCGTGTGGGCCTATCGTTTCGTGGATTGTCTGGTCGCCGCCGGGCAGCGCGTCTGGCAGGTATTGCCGCTCGGCCCGACCGGTTTCGGCGAATCGCCGTACCAGGCACTTTCGACCTTCGCCGGCAACACCAACCTGATCAGCCTGGATGGGCTGGTTGCCGATGGCTGGCTGACCGCCGACGAAGTAGCCGAGCGCCCCTATTTCTCGCCGCGCAGGTGCGACTACGCGGCGGCCATCGCCTTCCGAGATGAGTTGCTCTCGCTGGCCTTCGACCGCTTCGCCCGCGACCGCGAGGCCCTCGCCGCGCACGAAGCC
>CAYNHD010000549.1:0-2165 GCA_964396775.1 uncultured Thermoflexus sp.
CGGATCACTTCGCCGTGCAGACCGGTCAGCGTCGCTGTGAAGCGCGCGGCCAGGTCGTCGAACTGCTGGCGCGAGCGCCAGGGCGCGGGTAGGGGCATCCCCCCGCGCTCCCTGCCGCGCAGCGCCGCCAGAATCTCTTCGCGGGCAGTGCTCATCACCGTCTCCCTCCTCTGCGGCGCAGCAGGTGCCACAGCACGACCAGCGGCACGACGCTCGCCCCGATCAGCGCGGCGATCCGCCCGCGCGACGGTTTGCGCGCCGCCCTCTTGACCGGAATCGCTTCCAGGGCGGCCTCTTCTTCTGCGGCCAGCTCGTCCCACAGGGCGTGGAACGAGCGCGGGGCCAGCGTGGGCAGCCGCCGATCCCCCGCCGGGTTGAGGCGGCGCGGCACGCGCAGACCGTCCTTGCTGACCAGCGGTCGCTGGAAGATACGGCCCGTATCCAGCAGCAGCCCGAACAGGCGACGATGCCCCAGCAGCCAGGCCGCCGACTTCTCAATGGCCTGCTCCGGCGGGGCGATCACGCCGCGCGCCACTTCCTCGGCGCGCAGATCGAGCAGCATACGCGGCAGGTCAATGCGCGCCGGGCAGACTTCCAGGCAGGCCCCGCACAGCGAACTGGCGTGCGGCAGCGCCTCGTACTGCTCCAGGCCGTGCAGCAGCGGGACAAGCACCGCGCCAATTGGCCCGCTGTAGGCGTGGCCGTAGGTCTGTCCCGCGATCTCCTGGTAGACGGGGCAGTGGTTCAAGCACGCGCCGCAGCGGATGCACTGCAGCACTTCCTCGTAGCCCGTGCCAAGAATGCTACTGCGCCCGCCGTCGTAGAGGACAATGTGCAGTTCGCGCGGGCCGTCGGCGTCGCCGTCGCGGGCCGGGCCGGTGATGGCCGTCGTATAGACCGAGAGCGGCTGCCCGGTCGAGCTGCGCGCCAGCAGTTCCAGCCACACCGCCGCGTCGTCCCAGGTGGGGCAGACCTTCTCGACGCCCATCACGGCGACGTGCACCGGCGGCACGCTGCTGACCATGCGCCCGTTGCCTTCGTTGGTGACCAGGACGATGCTGCCCGTCTCGGCCACGCCGATGTTCGCCCCGCTGATGCCGATCTCCGCCTCCAGGAACTTCTCGCGCAGGGCGCGCCGCGCTTCTTCGGTCAGGGCGGGGATGTCGTCGGCGGAGAGCGGACGCCCAACCTCGCGGGTGAACAGCTCGGCGACCTGCTGGCGCGTCTTGTGCAGCGCCGGGACGACGATGTGCGCCGGCGACTCGGCGGCAAGCTGCACGATCCACTCCCCCAGGTCGGTCTCGATGGGGGTGATGCCCGCGTCGTGCAGCGCGGCGTTGAGGTGAATCTCCTCCGAGGTCATGGACTTGGCTTTGACGGCCAGCCGCGCCCCGTGCTGGCGGGCGATGCCGATCACGATCTGCGTGGCTTCGGCGGCGTCGCGCGCCCAATGGACGTGCGCGCCCGCGGCCAGCGCCTGGCGCTCAAACTGCTCCAGGTGCTCGCTCAGGTTGGCCAGCGTCGCCGCGCGTATAGCCTTGAAGTGGTCGCGCATGGCCTCAACGTCGGGCAGGTCGGCCAGGGCGCGCAGGCGGTCGTCGCGGAACTTGAGCGTCGCGCCGTCTACCGCGCTCTGCAGGTGCGGGTTGGCGATGGCCAGGGCAGCGTCCGCCCGGAATGTGTGGAAGCTCACCTCGTTCATCGCGTCAACTCCTCCAGCAGCACGGCCAGGTGGGCCAGGCGCATCCCCGTCTGGTGGGCGAAGCCGCGCATCTGCATCAGGCAGCCAGGGTCGGCGCTGACCAGCACCTCCGCGCCGGTGGCGTCCGCGCGGCGCACTTTCTCCTGCGTCATGGCGTTGGAGACTTCGGGGATACGGATCGAGAACACGCCGCCGAAGCCGCAGCAGCGGTTGGACTCGTGCATCTCAATGATCTCGCAGCCCGCCGCGCGCAGCAGCGCCCGTGACTCCGCGCCCAGCCCCAGCAGGCGGTTCATGTGGCAGGAGTCGTGGTAGGTGACGCGCGGAGCGTGGGCGGCGGGGGCCGGCTCCCACCCGGCGACGTGGACGAGGAACTCGCTTAGCTCGTAGGTGCGCGCGGCCAGGGCTTCGGCGCGGGCCACGCCGCCGGAACGCTGCGCGGGCTGGTCCCCCTGGACCGGCT
>CAYNHD010000550.1:0-2163 GCA_964396775.1 uncultured Thermoflexus sp.
CAGGGGAGGTCATGACTACTCGGTGAACGCCTCCCCCCTCAATCCCCCCTCCAGCCGAGCTAGAGGGGGGACGATCTGGCGGGCGGCTCTCCCCTTCCCCTAGCTCGGCTGGGGGAAGGGGCCGGGGGATAGGGGCGTTCTGGCAATCGCCCAACAACTTGTTCGTGGACCCCCGGTGGAGGTGCACGAACGACCTGTTGGGGGCGGCTATCAGGCCGCCGGGGGCGAGCACGCCAACTACGCAATAGCACATCTGTTCGCCCTCATTATAGCGCAGTCTCGCCCCGCGCACCAGCCCTCACCGGGATTCAGGTACATTTCACGATAGGGACACCTTTCTCGAACCGCAGACACGCAGAGAAAGAGACTTCCGAAGTTTTGAAAACTTCGGAAGTCTGGCTCCGTCCACGTTCTCTGCGCCTCTGCGGTGACGCTTTACCCCAGAAACGGCACACTCCTCACGCTCCTTATCGCCGCCGCGCCCGCCTTGTGCTAGACTTCTGGCATGATCACCCGAAGCAGAGCGTGGATTGTCCTGGGGCTGCTGGCCGCTGCGCTGGCGCTGGCCGCCTGCGGCGAAAGTGCCGAGCCTGTCCCTGTCTACGTCACGCCAACGCCCGCTGAGCCAACCAGCACGGCTGCGCCGCCGAGCCATACGCCGACCCTTGCACCGACAGCCACGCCGACCCCCGCCGTCGCAGCCCTGGCCAGCACCCACACACCGGCTCCTCCGCCCACTCAGCCCCCCGGCGTGCAATTCGGGCCGATCATCGGGACGGCAACGCCCGCGCCGCCCACTGCGACCAGCGCCCCTGCCACCCCAGCCCCCGGCGGGCCGTTCGGCCCCATTGTCGGGCCGGAACACACGCTCGTCCCCACTGAGACGCGGATTGCCCCCACCCAGCCCACGCTCCCTGTCCCCACCTCGGTAGCCGCCTTGCCGCCGGGTGAGTTCCTGCGCCGCGATCTGCTCGGCGTGCAGATTCACCCGCACATTGACAGCCGCGAGTTCGACCAGGTGATGGCCTCCGCTCGCGCGCTGGGCGTGTCGTGGGTCAAGTACCAGTTCAACTGGTCGGCGCTGGAGTCTGCGCCCGGCCAGTTCACCGAGTTGTTTTACATGCTGCGCCACTATGTGCAGCAGTCGCACAACCAGGGCTTCGAGGTGCTGATCAGCGTGGCCAAAGCGCCCGCCTGGTCGCGCACGCCGGACCCCGACGGCGTGCTGCGCGAAGCCGGCCCGCCCAACGACCCGCAGGCGCTCGCCAACTTCCTGCGCAACGCCCTGGAGGCCATTGGCCGCGACGCATCCGGCGCGCCCTTCGTCAGCGCCGTCGAAGTGTGGAACGAGCCGAATCTCCAGCGCGAATGGTACGGCCAGCCACTTTCGGGCGAGAGCTACCTGCGCTATTTCCGCCCAGCCTATACCGCCATTCGCCAGTTCTCGCCGGAGATCACCATCATCACCGCCGCGCCAGCCCCCACCGGCGACTCGCACTGGTCGGCCAACGACCGCACCTGGCTGCAACAGCTTTACGACGCCGGGCTGGCCCAGTACGGCACCGACATCGCGGTAGGCGTCCACCCTTACGGCTGGGCCAACGCGCCGGACGACCGCTGCTGCCACAACCCGGCGCGGGGCTGGGATGACCAGCCGCAATTCTTCTTCCTGGACACGGTGGAAGACTACCGGCGGATCATGGACGCTAACGGGCACGGTGACGCCCGCCTGTGGGCCACCGAGCTTGGCTGGGCCACCTTCGACGGGATGCGCGATTCGAGCGGCGTGCGCCCGCCCGACCCGCCGGACACGCCCTACTTCAGTTTCATTGACCAGTGGCAACAGGCCAGCTACACGCTGCGCGCCCTCTACCTCGGCCAGCAGCGTGCCTACCTGGGGCCTATCTTCCTGTGGAACCTCAACTTCGCCACGATTCCGGGGGCCGTTGACCATTCCGACCCGCACACCGCCTACGGGATGCTCGACAACCGCTGGCAGCCACGCCCGGTGTTCGCCGTTGTCCAGCAGGCCCCTAAGCGTTGACAACCCTGCGAGTGCGAGGGTACGCGCAAAGGTCGTCAGCGACTCGCTTGACGCAGGGTAGGATGAGGCTCCGTAGGGGCGTCTGGCCATACGCCCCTACGGGTGTGTGGTATGGGCAG
>CAYNHD010000551.1:0-2154 GCA_964396775.1 uncultured Thermoflexus sp.
CTTCCGAAGTCTTCGAAGACTTCGGAAGTCTGAGTCGCGGGCCTTTTCGTGCCTCAGGATGGGCGGTCGTTCTGGCGCGAGCGCCCGCTTGGTTGGGTCGTGTCGGCGGAGCCGACCGGCGGCTCTTCCAGCGTCCCCCCATTTTCCTGGCTATCCGGGGCGGCAGGCATGGCCGGCAGAGGCATCGCCGGCTGCGCGACTCGCTCCAGCGGCAGCGCCATCGTGAAGGTGCTGCCTTCGCCGAGCGCGCTGGCAACGCTCAAGTAGCCGCCGTGCGCCTCGGCCACCGCCCGCGCAACAAAGAGACCCTGGCCCAGCCCGCGCGGATCGAGCACCCTGCCGTCGGGCGTGCGCGCCTCGCCCCGGTAGAAACGCTCGAAGATATGCGGCAGATCGTAGGGCGAGATGCCCACACCCGTGTCGGACACTTCGATCAGCGCGCACCCTTCGCGGATGCGCCCGACCTGCACGTAGATTTCGCCGCCCGGCTCGGTGTATTTGATGCTGTTGTCTATCAGGTGGCCGATGGCCCACTGCAGGCGGCGCTCATCGCCGGTGATCGTCAGGCGGCTGGCTCCCGCAGTGGAGAAGGCCAGCCGTAGCTCGGCCTTTTCGATGCGCGGGCGCAACCCCAGGATGACGTTGATGACCAGCGCCGGCAGGTCAATCTCCTGCTCGCGGACGGCGAAGCTGCCCGCGCCGATCTCCGAAATATCGAGCAACTCGACGATCATGCGGTCGAGGACGGCGGCGTTGCGGCTGATCGCTTCCAGGAACTTGCGGTTGGGCGGGCGGTCGTCGGGCATGGCCAGCAGCACTTCGCTCATGCCCTTGATCGCCGTCAGCGGCGTGCGCAGTTCGTGGCTCATGTGGGTGACGAACTGATCCTTGAGCCGGTCGGCGATGGCGTCGCGCGTCACGTCGCGCAGCATAAGCACGGTGCCCAGCCGCTGTCCTTGCTCGTCGGCGACCACGGCGATCTGCGCGCCGAGGATGCGGTTGTTCACCTCGACGCGCTGCGGCTCGCCCAGCGTGATCTCGCCCTCCAAGGGAATCTGGTCGCGCGCGTCAGCGAACATGCGCCCCAGGTCGCTGTCCCAGAAGGCGCGGACCGAGCCAAGCAGGTCGTGGGCGGCCTTGTTCATCAACACAATGCGCCCCTCGTTGTCCTGCATGATCACGCCCTCGCTGATCACCGCCAACACGCCGGTGAGTTGGGCGATGCTCGTCTGTTGATCGGCGCGCAGCTTTTCAAGCTCGTTCACGCGCTGGAGCGACTGGCGCAGCGTCGCATCGCGCTCGTGCTGCTTGCGGCGCAGCGTCCCATAGAGGCGGCCAAAGAGCCGCCCGGTGTTCGCGCCGAGCGCGTCAACGGATTGAACCATGTCAGCGACAGAGTGCGCCGGCTTGTCGGACGGAGTATGGCGAGACATGGACATGCGGCGATCCTCACCTTCTGTGGGCAATGTTGGCGCTGCCAGCGCGATCAGTTGGCCGGCGGCGCAGGCGGCGGTGACGGGGCTGCGCCGTCGCCGGCCCGCTTGGCCTCGGCGAGCCGGTCGAGCATGGCCTTCAGTTCCGTCAGGTCGGGCAGCGGCTTGTTGATGATCGTGTCAACGCCGTCGCGCTTGAGCATGGCCTGGCGCTCGTCGCTGCTCAGGCTGAACGCGGTCATCAGGACGATGGGGATGTGGTGAAAGTGCGCGATGGAGCGCATTCGCCGGGCGATCTCGTTGCCACGCGGCCCCGGCATGCGGATGTCCATCAGGGCCAGCTCCGGTAGCTCCCCGCTGTGACTGCCCCCCTCAACCTTGTCGAGCCAGGCGAAGGTCTGCTTGCCGTCGCGGAATTCGATGGCGGCATGGCCCCAGGCCATGAACAGTACCTTGACGTAGTTGCGGATGTCGTCATCGTCTTCAACGACCAACCAGGGCTTCACGCTCGGTTCCTCCTTGACCGTTTCCCCTTTGGCCACAAGTCTACCGCGTTTCTTTGTGCAGGGATACCCGGCAGCGGGCGCGCACCGACCCCGGGACGTAGGGACACTGCTCTGCTGCGCCCTGGTTTACCTCACCCCCTGGCCTCGCTGCGCTCGGCCTTTCCCCCTCTCCGTCAACGGAGAGGGGGGGCGAGGCGCGCCAACGCCGAGCGGGG
>CAYNHD010000552.1:0-2151 GCA_964396775.1 uncultured Thermoflexus sp.
CCGTCGTTTCTTCTCCAACGTCCGGCAGAACAGTGGTCAGCGTCAACGTACCTGTACCGCCTGGTGGGATCTCCCTTGGGTCGATCACGTAATCCGTACAGTTGCAGCTCGTCACGACACCCCGCACATGCAGCGGTTTCGCCCCAGTGTTTGTCAGGAAGAAGATCTCCTCCATTGTGGTGCCTGGGCAATACGTTCCAACATGCCGTACGGCATCGCCAACGATACGAATCGTCGCGCGTGCTTGATTTGCACGTGGCAACGTGGCCCTGCCGAGTGCGTATGCGATACAGAAGGCCGCAGCACCCCATGCGACGAGACCAAAAGCCCTTCTACCAGTGCGAGGCGACATGCTTTTCCCTACTGCGCGCGAACCGCCGTTTTTGCAGATTGCTGCAACCTCTGCTACGGTATGGCCAATCGTTGTGGTTGTACTTCTGTTTTGCAATCGATACACTGCACGTAGCCGGCGACCGGGATTTGGAAAGGCGACAACCCGACGCAGGAATTCCCCTTCGCCTTGCAGCGCTGGCCCTGATCGCACTCTTCGCTTTGCGCTGGCGCCGTGCCGAGATCGCAAACCTTCTCTGGTATCGCGCACGTCCCTCCGGCGCATGCCTCCGCCAGCTCAGCTTGCACTGGAGCTACCTGGATCTCACTGGCGGTCCCAGCCGCTAATCCGAGCCCTGAGGCGAACGCGATTACCGACAGCCGCCAAGTCCCTCGCGTCCATGGCACCAAACCGTTCTGCTTCATGCCTGATCTCCTATACGATGCAAACGACCTCGCCTCCTGTGACTCGCACCGTGCGATTCACGTCAAGAGCTACCAGATGAAGGGTTTATCCAGTCCGCCGCCATACACAAGCGCATGGATCGGCAGCCAGTCCCCATTCGCACCGTCCCATATCAGTCGCAGCATCAGCCGGCGGGGAACGCCGATCCTCGCGCGGCACACAAGCTCGATGTCCGCGAAGAGCAGACCACCGTCTCGCTTGGCGAGTTCCACGGCTTGGATTGCGTTCGGAACAGCCGGTCGGATCGTCACGAAGTCCTTCGCCGTTTCGGTCTGCCCCTCCGTGTTCTCCTTGCGCAAGTGGCCGGCTTCAGGAAGCGTCTCGTCCCATTCCTGGGCAATGACCTCACGTTTGGAGAAATGCCGGATGGTCGCGCGGAAGCTCTGCCACTTGACCGCGTCGATGACGGCGCCTGGCTTGATCGGTCCCATGCCCTCTTCGACGTACATGCGCCATGGGAGCCGCATGATTCCGGCCGCATCCGTCGGAACAGGTCCGAACTCCTTCGGCCATGCGGCCAAAGTAGCCGCCAGGCGATCGTCGTCGATCGAGCACATCGTCGCCACAGGGCGGAATTCCAGATACCCGTCGAAATCCGTGCCGGCGTATGCCCTCAGAAAGGCAGTCAGTTTGGCGCGCAGCGCCTCGTCCGCATCTCGCGAGAGATTCGCCCGCACATCCAACATGAGGTAGCGATCGACCTCGGCACGGAGGTTCTTGCCGGCCAGTCGCGTGAAGGGGCCTGCGGCCCACGGCGCGTTCGTTGACGGCTGTTCGGCAACTGCCTGGGCGGGTGCGTTGGACGCCGATGGACCACCCTCGTCTGCCGGGCCCGCATTCGAGCGCAACATGACCACGCCGACAACAACCAGCAGAACGCCGCTCGCACCCACTGTCGCCATCAGGGGACCGCGTCGCATGGCCAGTGACTCCCGGTTTGTTCGAAGCTCATCGTTCGAGATGATGCGAAACGGCTACGGCCCGGACTGGCCGCAGGTCGCCGTCGCCTGCACCCATCGCGTCACGGCGCGCGAGGGAGCATATGGGGAGTCTACCCCCCCCCCCCAAGTGTCAATAGTTTATTCTCAGCTTGATTCCGGTACGCAAGTTCGGCATGTGTCAGGAATTACCGTTTTTTCGGGAAGGAGAGACGACCAAAACAGGAAAAGCGGGACATCTGATTTCACTTGGCCCAGGGCTTCCTCCACACCCCGTGCCCGGGCCGGCAGCCCTCTATCACACCATGCTTGAGTGTCCTCGTTCCTCTTCACTGTCGTCCGATATGCCCCGGGGCCGCCCGTCCCATAGGCGCTAACCTAAGGGGTTGCCTAGCAGTGCCCCCCAAGGTAAGCTGG
>CAYNHD010000553.1:0-2150 GCA_964396775.1 uncultured Thermoflexus sp.
GCGGCCACGTCGCGGGTGCGCGGTGCGCCAGGCTGGTAGAGCCAGGGCACCAGGTCGAGCGGCTCGCTCAGGCTCAGGGCGTCCAGAACAGCGCGAGTCAGTGCCGTGGCCGGGGCGCGTCCATCGGCGGCGCGGGCCACTGCCTGAAGCGCCTGCTGGCCGAGCCAATAGCCGCTGCCGGCATCATCTATGAGGTAGCCCCACGCGCCGACCAGCGCCGATTCGCCCGCCGCGTTGACCCCGTAAGCCAGCGAGCCGGTGCCGGACAGCACCAGGACGCCCTGCCGCTCGCCGAGCGCACCGACCAGCGCGATCTCGTAGTCTATGCTGGGCACGACGAGCGCGCTGGGCAGCACGGCAGCCACCACCTCGCGCAACCAGCCCTCCGAGTAGCGTGGCAGCGCCCCGGCGATGCCGATCCCCACGGCAGCGATCTGCTCCGGGCGCGCGTTCGCGGCAGCGAGCGCCGCGCGCATCCCGCCGCGAATGGTCTCAGCGGCGGACTCCGGCCCGGCGACGACCGGACTGGCCGTCGGCCCCTCGCTATCGCCGAGGATGGTCAGGTCGCGGGTCAGCACGGCGACGCGCAGGCGGCTGCCGCCGCCGTCTATGCCCATCACATAGGGTGCGGTCACGGTCTGCCATCCGCTCTCGCTAATGGCCCGCGTGCTCTTCGGCCAGCAACGCCAGGTCGAGCGCCTCGCCAATGGTGCGCACGCGCAGCAACTTAACGCCATCGGGCGGGGCCTCGTCGCGGCGGTGCGTGCGCGGCACCATCACCTGCTTGAAGCCGAGCTTGGCCGCCTCGCGCACGCGCATCGAGGTCTGGCTGACGGCGCGCAGTTCCCCGCTGAGGCCGATCTCGCCGACGAAAGCCATATCCGCATAGACCGGCCTGTCGCGCACGCTCGATGCGACGGCAATGGCGATGGCCAGGTCCGCCGCCGGCTCGTCTATCTTCAGGCCGCTGATCACGTTGATGAAGACATCCTTCTCGAAGAGGCGGATACCCACTCGCTGCGTCAGCACGGCGGTGATCAGCAACATGCGGTTGAAGTCAATGCCGTTGGCCGTGCGGCGCGGGTTGGGGTAGACGGTCTGGCTGGCTAGCGCCTGCACTTCGACCAGCAGCGGGCGCGTGCCTTCCAGCGTCACGGCGATGGCACTGCCCGGCGCGCTGACCACGCGCTCGGCAATGAATACCTCCGACGGGTTGGCGACCTCGATCAGGCCACGGTCGCGCATCTCGAAGACGCCGACCTCGTTCGTCGGGCCGAAGCGATTCTTGACGCTGCGCAGCAGCCGGTACGCCTGGAAGCGGTCGCCTTCCAGGTAGAGCACTGTGTCCACGATGTGCTCCAGCACGCGCGGCCCGGCGATGATGCCCTCTTTGGTCACATGACCGACCAGGAAGACGGCGATCCCGCTGCTCTTGGCCAGCTCGCGCAGCTGGGCGGCGCAGTCGCGCACCTGGCTGACGCTGCCCGCCGCCGCTGCCTTGCCCTCGAAGTAGGTCGTCTGGATCGAATCCACAATCAGCAGGCGCGGCTTGATCTTCTCGACGTGGGCGAGGATGGCACCCATCTCCGTCTCGGTGACCAGGAAGACCTGCTGCGCGGAGAGGCCCAGCCGCTCGGCGCGCATCCTGATCTGGCGCTCGCTCTCCTCGCCGCTGACGTAGAGCACCGGCCCGGCGACCTGATCCATCAGCGCGGCGACCTGCAGCAGCAGGGTGCTCTTGCCAATGCCGGGGTCGCCGCCGACGAGCACCACGCTGCCCGGCACCAGCCCGCCGCCCAGCACCCGCGACAGTTCCTCGACGGGCACGGGGTAGCGTTCCTCGCTGTCGGCGGTGATGTCGCCCAGGCGCTGCGGCTGCGAGCGCGGGACGCCCTTGCGCGCGGCGGCGGGAGACGGCTCCGGCTCCTCAACCAGCTCGATCATGGTGTTGTACTCGCCGCAGCCGGGGCACTTGCCCATATAGCGCGGCGAGCGCCGCCCGCAGGTCTGGCACTCGTAATAGACGCGCGATTTCGCCATCGGCCATCGCTCCCCGTTGCTGAAAGTGACGCCCCTAGAGCGTGTTATGCACTTATCAACCCCTATCCCCCGGCCCCTTTCCCCGCAAGCAGGGAAAGGGGAGCCTCCCC
>CAYNHD010000554.1:0-2148 GCA_964396775.1 uncultured Thermoflexus sp.
AGGTCGCCGCCGCACACTTCGTCGAAAACGAGCGTGGCGGGCGGATGTTGCAGCCGGTCGCGGCGGAGTACGCCTAGACCACACCCGCGCCCGAAGGAAGGACGGACATGCCTGAACTGCCTGAAGTTGAAACGGTGGTGCGCGGGCTGCGCGGCCCGCTGGCCGGGCGCACCATCGTCAGCGCCGCCTACGACTGGCCGAACTGCCTGGTCACGCCGGACGGCCCGCTTTTCACCGCGCGCATCGCCGGGCAGCCGGTGCGCGGCGTGGCCCGGCGCGGCAAATACATCCTCATCGCGCTCGACCCGGACACGCTGATCATCCACCTGAAGATGACCGGGCGGCTGTACGTGGTGCCGGACGGCGCGGCGGACGAGGCCGACCGCTGGGTGCACTTCACCTTCCAACTGGACAACGCTCACCAACTGCGCTTCTCCGACGCGCGCAAGTTCGGGCGCGTCTACCTCGTCGAGGACGCAGCGCAGATCGTCGGCGCGCTCGGCCCGGAGCCGCTCGACGACGCCTTCACCCTGGCGGCGTTCCGTGCGCGCCTGGCCGGGCGCGCGGGCCTGCTCAAGCCGCTGCTGCTCAACCAGGCGTTCGTCGCCGGGCTGGGCAACATCTACGCGGACGAGGCGCTCTTCGCCGCAGGGCTGCACCCGCTGCGTCGCGCTGACTCGCTGGCCGACGAGGAGATCGCGCGGCTGCACGCGGCCATCCGCGCGACGCTGGCCGCCGGAGTCGCCCGCGAAGGGGCGAGCGTCAACTGGTACCGCAAGCCGGACGGGACGCGCGGCTCGGCGCAGATGGCCCTGAACGTCTACAGGCGCGCAGACCAGCCTTGCCCGCGCTGCGGCCAGCCCATCGAGCGCGCGGTGATCGGCGGGCGCAGCACCTACTACTGCCCGGCTTGCCAAGCGCGCCAATGAGGACGATACTGAAAGCGGCCTTTGTCCAGCGAGTTCTCCTGAGAGGGTTCTATGGCCGCCGCACTCGCTTCTCTGCTGCACACGCTTGCCCTGAGCGAATCGTCCGGGACGACGGACTTTCTGGGCCAGGTGAGCGGGCTGCTCATCCTCACCTGTATCGCGGGCGCCATCTGGGTGGCGCTGATGGCGCTGGTGTTCCAGCGCGCCTCCGAACGGCGCCGGCGCGCCGCCCAGGGGCTTGAGCCGCTGCCCAGCCTGCCGGTCGCCTTCTACCAGCGGTTGACCGGCACCAAGCAGCCCCGCCCTGCCCCGGTCCGCCCGCGCGCTACCCCGATGCCGCTGCCAGACCTGGGGATGCTCACCGGCGATCTGCCGGGCGAGGGCGCGCGCCCGGCCCGCGCCACCAACCCGCCGCCGCAACCAGCGCAGCCAGCGCCCGCCCCATTGCCGGAGGAGAACGCCGCAGACGAGACGCCCTTCACGGCCCCGCAGGACGAGCAGCCGCCCGCCGGTGCGCCGTCGGACGACGTGATCGAGCTATTGCGCGTGTACCGCGACCTGGCCGATGGCGGGCTGATCGTGACCATCGGCGACCGCCAGTTCCGCTCGCTGGCCGAACTGCGCAGCACTGACCTGGCGCGGCGGTTCGAGATTGTGATGCGCGACCTGGACGCCCTGGCTCACCCGCAGCCACCCGCCCCGGCGCGCGCCGGCCAGGATCGTGCTGAAGCGGACGATGAGATCGTCTCACCGCGCGAACGCTCGATGCTGCGCCAGGTGACGCGCATGGCGATGGGCCAACCGGCAGAGTCCCCTCAGGAACAGGCAGAACTGTCCATCGCCGACCAGATCGAAGAGCTACTGCAAGAGCGCCTGCGCGAGACGCCGCAATTCGCCGGGCGCACGATTCACGTCCGGCCTGCGCTCAGCGGCGGCGTGCAGATTGAGGTGGACGGCAAGTTCTACGAGGGTGTGGGCGACGTAGACGATGAAGAAGTCCGCGCGCTGCTGATGGCCGTCGTGCGTGAGTGGGAAGACAGCCACTGATCCGGCGGCGCGCCCTTTCAGATTGGTGAATTATCGCGTATACGGTCGCGGCATGTGGGGGCGTTGCTCTGCTGCGCCCCTCGCCTCACCCCCTAAATCCCCCTCTCCAGCCGAGCGAGAGAGGGGGACTTTGATCGCTGGACGCAGCACTTTCGACCTCCCTGGCTTCGCC
>CAYNHD010000555.1:0-2136 GCA_964396775.1 uncultured Thermoflexus sp.
GGGCGCCACCCGTCGCGAAGCGGCATAACCTGTCGTGTGCAATGAGCTTACAGCCACCCCAGCCCCGTTCACGGGCCTTCCCCGCCGCAGTCGTGTAGGGTCTGCCTCGCGGACCATCTGGTCCGGTCTCCGTTGTCAATCTTATTGTCTCCAGCGGGTGGCCGGCTGACCGCGCCCCCCAACCCCCCCCGGCACCCTGTTCCAGGGGGCTTTCGCCTTTCCGGTCGCGCCGACGGCCGGCCGAGCCTCACTCTGCCTGGATTCACGGTCAAACCGGGCACGATGAGCCGGGCTTTCCAGCGCCGCCTTCGCCAGCCTCGAAGAGGCGCAAGGGTGTGGCCAGCGGCGTGAGCCGCTGGAGACCCGCGCCCCAGACCAAGTGAGCCCCATCGGGGCGACACCCTATGGCACTGCCGGGCCGTCCCATTACCGCTCGATCGTCAAGATGAGTGATGTCCCATTTCCGTGTGGCACAGCCAGGCCAAGGCCGAGCACGCACAGGACCGGGATCGTGGGCAACTGCCTCTTCGAGAGGGTCCGGGGGCCATCCTCGGCGCCCGCGCCGCGCGGCGCGGGGTCAGGCAGGGTATTGACCTCCTTGCAGTGAGGGCACCGCACCGGCTGCCCGACCGTTTCATTCGGCTGGATGATGCGTCCACACGAGGCACAGGAAAACGGCTTCGACACGATTCGAATCCCCTTGCGATTGGTAATGCTCATTCCACCGGCACGCGTGCCCTCTGTTCTGCCATCTGTCGCTTCGATTCCTCCACCCGCCGGAGCATCGCCGAATAGGGTCTTATGAACTCCACGTGTCCGTCCGCGTAGACCACGTTTCCGCCCTGGCCGCCGTGGTTATCTCGCTCGTACAGTACGATTGCCTGGGACGCAGGCGTATCTTCCACCCACCAAGGTACGTCGTGCGCCACCGGCACGAAGCAGGCATACAGATCCTTCTCGATGTCCCGGACGGTCTTGCCGGACGAGGGGCAGATGTACAACTTGGTCGTCACTTCACCGCTGTCCAACAGAGCCCGGAATGGATCACCCGGAAGTGATCCATGTTCCGATGCGTAGAGCGTCATAGACCTGACAATACCCCTCATGCTTGCGGCACAAACCAGTTGAGGGGATATCTCGCCTTTGCTGGGCAGTTTCGGGAGCAGGAGATGGACGCCCAGGGCTATCACCGCCAACCCGATGGCAGAGCAGAATGCGAGTGTGCGAATGCCCCATCGACTCAGTGAAGCGTCGGACGGTTCGCCCTTTCGTGAGACCGCGCCGGAGCCTGAGCCAGGTTCGGTCGGGTCGGCGCCGTCGGGGCCGGATGATGGTGTGGACATGTGGGTTCCTCTCGCCAATGGGCGCGTCTGGGGTTTGGAGGCTCTCTCCGTACTTCTTCCAGCCGCCGCTCGGACTCCTCTACTCGCCGAACGACTTCCGCATATGGCAAATAGAACTGACAGTGGCCATCCACGTAGCAAACGCAGCCGCGTGTGCCATCATGGTTATCGCGTTCATAGAGGAGTACCATGTCCGCCTCCGCCGTTCCGTTCGCGAGGGCTTCCGCCACACCAGGAACAAGGGCATAGCAGGCGTATACGTCACTGGCGATATCATTGAGTGTTTTCCCGGAAGACGGGCATAGAAACTGCTGCGCCGTGCAGGCGCCAGCATCCAGGAGCGAGCGAAAACCGTCGGGCGGCGCCACTCCCCGTTCGCTGATATAGATCCGAATCGCTGCGCACGCACCCAACGCGTTGGCGTGACAACGAAGACAGCTCGCGAAGTTGCGCAGCGCAAGTCCGGCCGCCAGGGTCAAACCAAGGCACCCCAGGCAAATGCTCGCAATGGCGCGTTGCCTTCCACCGAGAAAGCGGCGATCACGGCGAACACTCTTCATCGCGACGCACGCCGCCACCACCGCTGCCAGGGCAGCGGGCCAGAGACCAACCAGGCCGATGATGCCGCTCGCCAACGCGACAGTCGTGACAAACATCCAGCGTCGTCGTCTCCTGACGTCCTCCGCTGTAGCGGGCTCCGGAGCGTTCATCGCAGACACGGCAGTCAAGGTCGCCTGACAATGCGGGCAGCGCGCGGCTTGCCCGGCCGGGATGGGGGCTTCCACCGGCTTGC
>CAYNHD010000556.1:0-2128 GCA_964396775.1 uncultured Thermoflexus sp.
CCCCACGTAGTGGAGAGGGGACTTACTCGCAGCCTGACTCCCCCTCTCCACGTGGTGGAGAGGGGGCGGGGGGTGAGGCTTATTCAGAACGCCTAACCGTACTGCCGTCCGGGGAGCTTGCCTTTGCGGTTGTAGACGATGCGGCGCGCCTCAGGGGACATGCGGAAGCGCGCCAGGTAGAAGAAAATGCCACCTTTGGTGCGGCGCGTGCCCTCCTTCGTCATCAGGCCCTCTTGGGCGTCCAGCGCCAGCGTCTCCTCAACCAGCGCCTGGGCGAACTGCCCGCCGCACAGGTAGACGATGGCTTCGATCTGGCGCAGAGCCTTCTCCTCGGTCTCCTCCAACCTGGCGGCGATCTCTTCGATGGTTTTGTGTTGGCGCGGCGTCAGGTCTTTGTCGAGGTCGGGCACCAGGTAGCTCACGGCCAGCCGCTTGCCGCGCAACTCAGCCCCGTTCAGCGCGTTCAGGGCGCGCGTCGCCTGCTTCTCCGAGGCCATCTCCACGACGGCCACAAGCTCGCCGGTGCGCTGCGCCGCCGGAGTCTCCAGCGCCACAACCTCGCCGTGCTCGGCAAAAAGGGCACGCAATTCTTCTGCTGTAACCTGTTCATCCAGATTGGCTGCAAATAACGCTGTTGCCATGAGGCACTCCCGCCTGTGTCCTCTAGTCCTGAGAATCCCGTGCCAGAGGCCACCGCCGCGCGGCGATGGCCTTGCCCTCTGCGAGCGCATCTTCCAGCGACTCGCCCTTGATCTGCTCAAGCTGCTGCTGCACCTGCTCCAGCGGGCCGCGCACCGTCTCGCCTACGCGGCGGCGAATGAGCAATCCCCGCTGCACAACAGCCTGGCGTGTCTCGGCACCGCTGCGCGGCGACAGCCAGGCGACCACTGGCGCGCTGACCACAAACCCGACGATCAGGCCGGCGACGAACTCCACCGTCCCAACGCCCTGCTGCTCGTCCGCCATGCTCGCCTCCCTACGCCGTCTTCTTGCCCGAACCGGCGCGCGCCCTGCGCACGGTGCGCCGCAGCCCCAACACTTCGCGCAGCACGCCGCCGATGGCGGCCAGCAGCGCCCCGGCCTTGATCACCGGCTCGACCACATTCTGGCTCATGAACTCGGCAGTACCGCGCACGGTCGTCACCGTCTCGCTGGTGTTGTCCACAATCGGCTGTATCTCGCTCTGCAGCAAATTGACCAGCGCCGCAAGCTGGACGATGAGCACGATCAGGGCGACGCCCATCAACATGCCCTCCATGGCCAGCACGATGATGAAGATGTCGCGGATGATGCCCACCCAGTTGGCCGCGTCGTCGGGGTCGGCCAGGATCGCTGTCAGCACCGCGCCAACCAGCCCGATCACGAACACCGCCACCACCGCCGCCACGCCCACCAGCGGCCAGAAGAATACCGAACGCCCCTTGCCGCTCTCGACGGCGGCGCTATCCGCCGCGTCTTGCGGTGCAGCAAGCTGTTCCGGTTTGTTCGCTTGTTGCGGCATGGTCGCCTACTCCCCTCAATGGCAGGCTTGTGATCGATCGGACAGAGAGCGCCCGTCAGCGCGCACGCGCGCCGCGCGCGGGCTGCCGGGTGAGGATGCGCGCGGTGACGAGCGCCAGCCAGGCCCCCACCGTCGCCGCCAGCATGTGCAGCGGGCCGATGTCCAGCAGCGTGATCCCCAGAATCTCGCCGGCAGTGTGCCCCAGCGCAAAGCCGAGCCACGACGCCAGCAGGAACAGCGCCAGCCGCCGCGCGTCGCCACCGCTGACCAGGTGGTAAGCGGCCCCATAGAGCGTGGCGACGATGACGCTGAACACAAACGTCGGACTGGGCATGTTCTCCTCGACGGGCCGGGTTGGTGGGCCAACGCTCGTCCCCGGCCCCAGGCACCAACGCGCCTAAGTGTAGCACAGAGTGCCCGAACTCACGAGAAGGCAGTATCCTGGGGCGCGTGCAAAACCTGTCAGGTAGGGGCGCTGCTCTGTGCGCCCCCGTCGGGGCGCATGGCGACACGCCTCGACGAGAGGGCAGCCATGCCAGGAGTGGGTCTGTAGCCAGACTTCCGAAGTCTTCAAAACTTCGGAAATCTCTTGCCGGCTTCTTGACGCGCGGGTCCACGAACAACCTG
>CAYNHD010000557.1:0-2123 GCA_964396775.1 uncultured Thermoflexus sp.
GCGATAAGGGTGGCTGTGTAGCCAGACTTCCGAAGTTTCCGAAAACTTCGGAAGTCTATTGCCGTGCGGGGCGCAACAGAGCAGCGGCCCCTACTGGTCATCTGCCCGGCTTTGCGTTATAAGCTAGGCAGCACGCTTGGTGCCAACCGGGAGGAACCTGGGCATGAAACGCATGGCGCTCGTCCTGGTGATTGTGTTCGTGACGCTGGGCATAGTAGGCCCGGCGAGCGCGCCTTCGCGCGCGCAGGAAACCGCCGCCGGCCCGCGCCTGATCAGCGGCAGCTACACGACCACCAACCCGATTTACCCCACCATTGGCGCGCAGACCGGCGTGTTGCTCTATGACCTGTCCGGCCTGGTGCAGCGTGACTTCGACTTCCAGCCACCGGACGAGACGCAGGTGCTCGGCACGCTGGACGGCGATATTGCCAGCGGCGAGTTCACGATTGCCCTGCCGGAGATTCCGGAGGGCCAGCCGCTCGACTTCGACGGCGATGCGACTACGCCGCCCGCCGTACAGGTTTTCGCGGCGGCGACGTTTATCGAGTTCCGGGGCGACGAGCGCATGAATCGCGGCGAGATGCCGCTCGACCTGTCGGCCCGGCTGGAGCGGCTGACCTTCCGCATCATCGGCGGCCACATCCTCGTCTGGACGCCGGACGAGGGCGAGCCGTTCCCCGCCGGATTCGGCGCGGATGGCGTCGCCTTCACCGCCGACGATCCCCTGCTGGCGCTGCCTGCTGGCTGGAGTGTGGTCTCGCTGGAGACAGAGCCGTTCACCCTGCTGCGCGAGCCTACCGTCACCTTCCCCATCGTGGAGAGCTTCGGCAGCCTGAACGATTATTCGGACATGAGCTATCTCGACGCCTGGGAGACGCTCTTCCGGCGCACGGCGGAAACCTACCCCTTCAGCACCGAGAAAGCCCTCGACTGGGAAGCCATCTACGCCGAGATCACGCCGCTGGTCAAGCGCGCGGCCAATGACCTGGACTTTCATCTGATCATCACCCGCTTTGGCAACCTGATACCGGACACGCACATCGGCTACGTCTCACTGCCTGTGATGCAGAACTTCCTGCTGGGCGGAGTCGGCATCAACCGGCTGACGGTGACGGACGAGGGCGAGGTCGTGGTCGTCGAGGTGGGGCGTCGGTCGGCGGCCAGCGAGGCGGGCATTCGCGCGGGCGACGTGCTGGTGGAAGTGGACGGCTCCCCCGCGCTTCAGGCGCTCGACGAGACCCCGCTGCTGCTGACCAGCGCCTCCACACCGCACAGCCGGCGCTACCTCCAGGCAGCGACCATGCTCCAGGGGCCGGTTGGTTCGTCGGTAGGGCTGACCTGGCGCACGCCAGCGGGCCAGCAACGCAGTGCCACCCTGACTCGCAAAGCCGATGTCAATGCGATTCTGGCCGCGTTCGGGGCGTCGGTGTTCGGCGATCCGGTTGAGTCGTATGTCCTGCCGTCGGGTCTGGGTTACATTCGCGTGAGCAGCTTCTCCCAGGAGGTCAGCCAGGCCGGGGCGCGCTTCAGTGCGGCGCTGCGCGAGCTGACGGATGCCGGCGTGCCGGGGATCGTGCTCGATCTGCGCGACAACAGCGGCGGGCTGGTGCAGTTAGCGATGGACATGGCCGGGCACTTCACAGGGGACTACGAGCGGCTGTCCGACCTCTACTATGCCGACGGCACGGGCGATTTCGCCTATCGTGGCTTCATCGAGGTGCTGCTCAGCGAGCCAGCTTACGACGGGCCGCTGGCCGTGCTGGTCAATGAGATGACGGGCAGCGCGGGTGATTTGTTTGTCTACGCCTTGCAGCACGAGGGCCGCGCGCTGATCGTCGGCGAGACACCAAGCGGGGGCTTCACCGGCGAGGTGGGCGACGGCCAATACCTGCTGCCTGGCGGGTTGCAGATGCAGATTCCCACCGGGCGGCCCACCGATCCGATCACCGGCCAGGCGCTCATCGAGGGGACGGGCGTGCTGCCCGATGTGCGCGTGCCGCGCACGTGGGAGAGCGTCATCTCGCCGCAGGACGAGGTGCTGCAGGCGGCAGAAGCAGCGTTGTTGGGCGGGGAGTGAGCGGAGTCTGCGAACAAGTTGCCGGGCTGCCAGCAAGAAAGCCCCT
>CAYNHD010000558.1:0-2121 GCA_964396775.1 uncultured Thermoflexus sp.
TCCCTGTAACCTGCGCGTAACTTGGGCGGGGTATGGTAGGGCTGGCTATGACGGGGCGTCTGCCTGTGCATCTAGTTGTGCGGGCGGCCTCTGCGCCGTACAATGCGGTCAATGACTGGGGCCATCTGGCCTGACAGTGGAGAAGACCGCTGATGATTGATCCGTTTCTGTGGACGCCCTGGCGAATGCCCTACCTGCGCGGCGAAGACCGCGCGCAGTACGACGGCTGCGTGTTTTGCATCAAGGGGGCGGGGGGCCAGACCGAGGCCGACGCCCGCGAGTACGTGGTCGCGCGCTCGACGCACGTGTACGCGGCGCTGAACATGTACCCGTACAACAACGGGCACCTGCTGATCGTCCCCTACGCGCACGTGCCGTCGCTGGAGAACCTGTCGGCGGAGGTGCTGACCGACCTGATGCTGACCACCAACAAGGCGCTGGCCGCGCTGCGCGCTGCCTATAACCCGCACGCCTTCAACATCGGGGCCAACATCGGGGCGAGCGCCGGGGCGGGCATCCCCGACCATTTCCATGTGCATATCGTGCCGCGCTGGGAGGCGGACACGAATTACCTGACCGTCATCAGCGGGACGCGCGTCATCCCGGAGATGCTCAGCGATACCTACGCCAGGCTGCGCGCTGCCTGGCCGCGAGATTGAGCGGGCCGCCACTAACCCGCTGTGTTCTGCCGGATCAACGCTCAATACTTGATGATCGCTTGATGGTGAAAGGATAGGATTTCATGCCAGTGAACGACAAGTCCCCCCGTGATGCCGTTATCCTCAGCGGGGCGCGCCTGCCCCAGGGTAAGCTGCTGGGCGCGCTGACGCCCTTCACCGCTGTGCAGCTTGGCCAGATGGCCGCGCGCGCAGCCCTGGAGCGCAGCGGCGTAGACCCGGCGGCCATTGACGAGGTGATCCTCGGCCAGGTTGTCCCGGCGGGATCGGGGCAGGCCGTCCCGCGCCAGGTGTCCATCGGCGTGGGCGTCCCCCCGCACGTCGGCGGTCTGCTGATCAACAAGATTTGCGGCAGCAGCCTGAAAGCGACCATGCTGGCGGCGGGGCTGATCCGCGCCGGCGACGGCGACCTGTACCTGGTTGGTGGCATCGAGAGCATGACCAACGCGCCGTTCATGGACCTCAAGGGGCGCGTCGGGCACAAATACGGCCATTTCGAGATGGTGGATGCCGCCATGTGGGACGGGCTGTGGGATCACATCGCCGGCTGGATCATGGGCGAGGCGGCGGAGTTCATCGCCCAGGAATTCGAGATCACCCGCCAGGAGATGGACGAGTTCGCCGTGCGCAGCCACCAACTGGCCCACGAGGCGACCGAGGCCGGACGCTTCGCCGAAGAGATCGTGCCGGTCGAGATTCCGGGGCGCAAGGGCCAGGTGACCCTCTTCGACCGTGACGAGTCGATCCGCCCGGACACGACGCTCGACGCGCTGGCTAAGCTGCGCCCGGCCTTCCGCGACGATGGGATCGTCACGGCGGGCAACTCCCCCGGCCTCAACGACGGGGCGGCGGCGCTGGTTGTCGCCAGCCGCGAGTACGCCGAGGCGCACGGGCACCAGCCGCTGGCGCGCATTGTCGGTTACGGGCAGGCAGCGGTGGAACCCAAATGGCTCTTCGCCGCGCCGATCAAGGCCATGCCGCGCGCGCTGGCGCGGGCGGGCTGGACGATGGCCGATGTGGATCTGGTGGAACTCAACGAGGCATTCGCCGCGCAGGTGCTGGCCGACCTGCGTGGTCTGGAGCGCGACGGGCACCCGGTCCCGCTGGAGAAGCTGAACGTCAACGGCGGGGCGATTGCCATCGGCCACCCGATCGGGGTGTCGGGGGCGCGCGTGCTGGTCACGCTGATCCATGCCCTGAAGCAGCGCGGGCTGAAGCGCGGGCTGGCCGGGCTGTGCCTGGGCGGCGGCGAGGCGGTGGCGCTGGCGGTGGAGCTGGAGTAGAGGTCACTCCGCGTCGGCGGGTGTGCTTGAGAGGACTTCCGAAGTTGGCCAGATTTCGGAAGTCTGTCTTTATGTGCCTGCCGTCGCAGGTTGGCCGCGCTCCGTTTACCTCACCCCCGCTCGGCGCGGGCGCGCCGCGCCGGCCCCTCTCCGCCCGCGGA
>CAYNHD010000559.1:0-2119 GCA_964396775.1 uncultured Thermoflexus sp.
GACGGCAGTGGACGCCGACGACGTGGCCGTGCTGATCGCCAGCGAAGACTACAGCGACCTGTTCGACGGGTTGCAACTCGGCGTCCCGACGACCTACCTGGAGTTGTGCCGCGCGACTCTGGCTGCGCTCACGCCGGAAGAGCGCATGGCCTACCTGTCGGACGAGGTGCTGCTGCGCGAGCGGATGCCGGACATGCTGCCGACGGCCATCCGCGTGCGCGAGGCTGCCGCTGCCGAGGCGTGGTCGTACATGCGCGTGCCGATGACGGTAGACCAGAATCTGATCGGGTTCGTCGCCTTCTTCGCTGACCGTCCGGGGCGCTTCAACGGGGCGCACCTGCAGCTTGGCCGTCTGTTCACGGCCCAGGTTGCGGCGGCAGTGCGCAACATGCAGCTTTACCTGCGCCTGCACAGTGCCGAGCAGCGCCAGAGGGCCGTCAGCCAGGTGGCGAGCCTCATCGCCGACAACCTGGCTATTGACACCGTGCTGGCGCGCATCGTCGAGGAGGCGGTGCGCCTGGTGGACGGGCTGGCTGGCATGGTGCAGCTTGTCCAGCCCAACCGCAGCCTGGTGGTCAGCGCGGTGTACAACCTGCCCGATAGCCTGGTCGGGCAGACGGTCGGCTTTGGCGGCGAGCATTCCGGGCGCATCGCCTCCACTGGTCGCCCGCAGATTCTCACCGGGCCGTATGAGTGGGACGGCGCGGGCGCGCTGCTGCACGACCTGCTGCCCCCCGATGCAGTGTGGTTTGGCGTGCCGCTGCTCTACCGGGGCATGGTGCTCGGCGTTCTGCAGGTCATCCGCGAGCGGCGCGGGCTGGTGGACGTGCAGGACATCCAGGACGTGCTGATGATGCTCGCGCCCCAGGCAGCGACGGCCATTGCCAAGGCGCAGCTTCACGCCATTGTGCGCCAGGAGCAGCGTCACCTGCAGGCCGTGCTCAACCACACGCCCGCCCTGGTGTTGGTCTGCGATGCCGAGGGGCGCGCCCAGCTTGCCAACCGCGAGGCCAAGCGCGTGCTGGAGCGCTGGGGGCTGTCGTTCGAGAGCATCAAAGGCGAGTATGTGCTCGACATTGTGCAGAGCCTGCTGCCCGATGGAGCCCCGCCGCTGGACAGCCTGATTGATGTGCTCGACCGCACCGTAGAGGTTTCGCTGGGGCGGGCGGGCGTTTACCTGCTGCAAATTGCCTCGATCAAGACGCCGGATGGGGCCAGAGAGGGCTACGTCGCCGTCGCCCAGGACGTGACCGAGCTACGCCGTGTGGATCGCATGAAGGCCAACCTCACCCGCGTGCTCACCCACGACCTGGGCAACCTGCTTATGCTGGCCCACAACCCGATCCAGCTTCTCGACGAGCCAGATATCACGCCAGAGCAGCGCCAGATGCTCAAGCGGATGCTGATCACCAGCCTGGAACGTATGGAGGCCCTGGTCCGTGACGTGACCGATCTGGAGATGGCCTCCTCGCTGGGGCACGACACGATGGCTCCCTACAAGCTCAGCGCGCTGGCCGAGCGGGCGGTTGCGCGTAGCGACGAGGAAGCACGCCGCCGCCACATCTCCCTGACCCTGGTGCAGACCCACTCGCCTATGCCCGCGCTGATGGGCCACGCTGTGCTGATCATGGAGGCTATAGACAACCTGATCAGCAATGCGATCAAGTACACGCCAGATGGCGGGCAGGTCGTGGTCAGCACGAGCGTGGAAGGCGATTACGCGGTCGTGCGCGTTGGCGACACCGGTTACGGCATCCCCGCCGACAAGCTAGACGCGATCTTCGAGCCGTTTGTGCGCGTCAAAGACCCGCGCACCGCGCACATTCACGGCACCGGCCTGGGCCTGAGCCTGGTCAAGACCTTCGCCGAGGCGCATGGCGGCACCGTGAGCGTGCAGAGCACGCCGGACGTAGGCAGCGAGTTTGCGCTCTATCTGCCCATGAGACCCCAAGAAGCGCGTCCCTCGCAGCCCAAGCAGTTCGTCCAACTGGATTTGTCGGCGCTGGTGGCCCACCGTTTGCCGCTGGCCGGGCGCTAGAGCGTGTGATGCACTTTTCGACCCCGATCCCCCGGCCCCTTTCCCCGCACGCAGGGAAAGGGGCGAAAGCTGTCCCTCCCC